>CAUWJW010000013.1:0-18378 GCA_963558985.1 uncultured Clostridia bacterium
CGCCGGCATAATCGGTGCCGTCTACAACCGTGGGGACAATCATCTGCTGGCTTTCTGTCAGAGAGGTATTGGAAATCTGCAGACGCTCCACATCAAAGATACGCGGCGCCACATTTACCCTGTATTCCTTCGGATTTTCAAGGGTACAGGAAAAAAGACCCAGCAGATCATGAATCTTTACTTTTTTCAGCCCTGCGGTATAGCTGCCGATATGATCAAACCGAACGGTAAACTCAAATGTCCTTGTTTCTTTCGGCGCCAGGGTCAGGACTGACTGCGTGACAGCATCGTCTGCACCGAACAGGTCGGAAACATAGAAGTAGATTTCCACCTTGGGGAATACAAGAAAAAAGGCGTTTTTCATTTCCACTTTAAATTCAATTTCTGTCTTTCTCTTGCAGTTGTCCAGATCTGATTTTTCTTCAAAGGACAGCGTCCGTTTCAGCACAGCCAGATAGCCCCGGGACAGCAGAATCGTCAGTGCAAGCGTAAGCAGCGGCAGATACCCGTAAATGCTGTTGAGAAAAACTGCCGGTATCGCAGCAATAAAAAGAAGCAGACCGCAGACGATTCCTTTTCGGATATTCTGCCAAAGCGCAGGCTTTATTTTTCTTGTTAATGTTCCAAAATCAGGCCGTTTCATACTTGCATTCCTTTGCCCGGCACTTGCATTTCACCCAGCGGTACGATTACACTGTTCAAAATAGAGTCCATAATCTGCTGCGGTGTTTTTCCATTGATTTTCGCTTCGTGGGTCAGGGCGATGCGGTGGCAGATTACATGAGGCGCCAGATATTTCACATCATCAGGCATGACATAATTTCTCCCCTTGTACATGGCATAGGCTCTGCACAGGCTGTTAAGGGCAATGCATCCTCTCGGGCTGCTTCCCAGCTGAATATCCGGGTGGTTTCTCGTTGCCGTCACCAGCTGTACGATGTAGCTGGTGACCATAGGAGTGACATACACCCGTTCTGCCGCTTCCTTCAGCTTCACCACATCGGGGCCTGAAATAACGGCCTTAATGGCTTTCTTTGCCTTTTTTCCCATAGATACAATTTTTACTTCCTCTTCAAAGGACGGATATCCGATGGACAGCTTTACCATAAAACGGTCCACCTGCGCCTCCGGAAGCGGATAAGTACCAAAGGATTCCAGCGGGTTTTGCGTTGCCAGTACCATGAAAGGCTCTTTCATGCGGTAAGTCTTGGAGTCCACGGTAATCTGCCGCTCTTCCATGGCTTCCAGCAGGCTGGCCTGCGTTTTGGCTGATGCACGGTTGATTTCATCCGCCAGTACAATATTACTGATTACAGCGCCCGGCCGAAACTCAAATTCTCTGGTCTTCTGGTTAAAAATCGAAAACCCTGTTACATCGGAAGGCATAATATCCGGAGTAAACTGAATCCGCTTAAACGGGCAGGCGATGGATTTTGCCAGTGCGGATACCAGGCTGGTTTTTCCCACACCCGGCACGTCCTCAATGAGCACATGGCCGCCGCTGAGCATGGCCAGTACAACCAGTTCAACGGTTGCCGTCTTACCGATGATTACAGTCTCTACATTCTGTACAATCTTTCCTACATATTTTGAATAAACGGCTGCTTCTTGTTCTGTTAAGTTCATACCTCATACTCCTGTCTGTCAGTCTTCAATCTCCGGCTTCCACCACAATACAATACTCTTTGTCTTTGCCAGATAAGTCACAGTGCCATCCGGATTTTCTGTCAGAAATTTATCCACATTGGCACGGAAAACATCTATCTTTGTTTCGTCAATTTCTTCTCTTAATTTCCTGAGATCTGCATAAGCTTCTTCTCTGGACGCATAATCTTTTGTAAACCCGTCCTCTACAATGTTCAGGTTGGGATTGTAGCCTAAATCGTAAATGCGATTGTACATGAGATTGTTTCCCAGCCTTCTGTCTTTCATCATTTGCGGCATCGGCGGCCGTTCTTCCTTTTCGGCCCCTTTGAACAGCTCCCCTGTAATCATAGGGATGCTCGGATAACCGTAGCACCAGATAATAATCACGGCATATTTCTTTGCCAGATTGCTCAGCCTGTGAATATCTCCCATACCTACGCTTCTTGATGCAATGACAATATCGTGCTTTTCCAGACTCTGATACGATTCTTCATCCTCCCAGTCCAGAAGTCTTGTTTCCACATTGGTAAGCCCTGCTGCCTCTGCATTGGCTCTGCAGAATTCCAGCATCTTAGGAGATGCATCTATGGAAGTGACTTTTTTGGCCCGTTTTGCCATCGGTACGGTCACACGGCCCGGCCCGCATCCCACGTCCAGAACCGTATCTTCTTTTGACGTATCGAAACAGTTAATCTGATTCAAGGTATAACCTGCTTCCATTTTCGCTACCTGATTATAAAATCGAGCCTGTCCATCCCAGCCGCCGATTCCCTGCTTTGGGCCTTTCCCGTTCTTGTCAGCTGCCGGTCTTGGCGGCATTCTCAAATCTCCCAGTTCGTCCCAGTTAATAAATGGTTTTTTCATCTTCTGCCTCCTGAAATTTTTTAAAATGCAGGTACACACATGCGAATGCGCTTTCCCTGTTTATTCATAAATTCAACTACGCCTACGTCTACGCCATAGGCCTGTCTCATGTTTTTCCTGGTAATGATATCCACTGCTTTTCCGAATTTTACCGGCTCACCTGACTGCAGCAGCGCTACTTTGGAATCACACATAAATGCCTGATCCGGATTGTGGGTTGTCATCACCACTGCATATCCCTTTTCCTTCAGCCCGATAATCTTCTTCATCACACGAACCATGTTTCCGTAATCCAGACTTGCAGTAGGCTCATCCAGAACCAGAAGCTTCGGCTGCTGTGCCAGGGCTCTTGCAATCATCACCAGCTGCCGCTCACCTCCGGAAATATCTGTATAGACCTTGTCCCGCAGATGGCGGATTCCCATATCTTCCATGGCATTTTCCACAATTTCATAATCCTTTTTAGATGGCTTACCAAAATACCCTACACTGTTTACCCGTCCAAGCAGGACCACATCCTTCACCTGATAGGGAAACGGGGGCGTATGAAACTGAGATACATAAGCCATAATCTTTGCCAGTTTAGAAGGCGGCCATTTGGCAATATCTTCTCCGTCAACACGAATCAAACCTCCCCGCAGCTTCATCAGCTTTAAAATGCTTTTAAACAAGGTTGTTTTTCCCACCCCGTTGGGTCCCAGAATGCAGCAGATTTCTCCTGTCTCCACTGCAAAATTAATATGATTCAAAATAATATGGTCTTCCTGATAGCCGCAGGCTACATCGATCAATTCTAATTTCATTCCCAGCCTCTTTTCTGTTTTACCATCATTACCACAAAAATCGGCGCACACACCAGACTTACAATCACTCCAATCGGCAGATTTCCGCTGTACCCGAAGTAAAAAAGGGAGCTTACAGCTCTGCACAAAAGCAGGATTCCCCCTCCGATGAGAAGGTTCCCATAAAACAGCCTTCCGAATTCTGCACCAAAGATATACCTGCTGATATGGGGAACAATCAGAGAAATCATCCCCACCGCTCCGCAATGCACCATGGCAGCGGTAATCATAACAGTTCCAAAGATGAGAACCGCAAAACGCATAATCCTTGGATTGATTCCCATACTGTATGACTGGTCATTGTCAAAACACAGTACATTAAAACTGAACCGCATAAAATACATCGGCACCATACTCAGTAAAAATGCGCCTGCCAGAAATACAAAAGAAGAGGAATCTGTATTTACATAGATGGCTGACGAAACCTCCCGGTAAATGAGTACCGTTTCATCATCCATGGTATAACTCAAATAGGTGGACACTGCCCCTGCAATCTGGGAAAGGATTGCACCTACCAGAAGCAGATCAATTACAGAAAACTTGTTTTTCCCGCTGGCCAGTTTTCCCATAACGATTACCAGCACCAGCATAATCGCTGCACCAATATAGCAGTACACATACTTTTCCAGAGGCATGGTATATGCTTTTGCCCCATGCAGCAGGACAAGGATCAGAATCCCCATTTCCACCCCGGAAGAAACCCCCAGCATAGTAGGCGCTGCAATAGGATTGCGAAAAACCCCCTGAAAAACAGCACCCGACAGCGCCAGCATCATGCCGCAGATGACAGTAATCAGATTGATTTTAAATGCAGAAACCGTCTCGTAATAGTCCGGCAGTCCTTCTATAATCTGAAGTTTCTGCAGTGAAATCGGCCAGTTCAGCCATTCTCCCAGAGAAAGGTGCATCCATGTTTTTAAGTTGATTAGCGTATCTGCCGGAGAAATCACGCCCGGTGAAGACACCCGTATGCAAAGGGATGCAAAAAACAGCAGCACCAGAGCGCCTGCCAGCAGCAAAAGCTTCTTCCGGTACGCTCTCGTATCTGTCCTATGTATCTCCTGCGTTTGTTTAAGCCCAATCTGCATTGCTGTTTCTCCTGAATCTGATAAGTAAAAATAGGAACCCTGTACCGCCCAAAAGGCTGGTCATCAGGTTGATGTTTGTGGAATATCCCAGCATTAGTGCTGCATTGTAGACAACTACCATAGATATGGCGCCTGTCAGACAGGAAGCCGGAATCAGGTAACGAAAGTCAGGTCCCACAAGGAGCCTTGCCATATGGGGAATAATGAATCCCACAAACCCGATCTGCCCGCAAAAGGACAGGCACACAGCTGTCAGTATGGTTACAATGGCTACCATCCCGTTTCGGATCAGATCCACCCGGATTCCCATGCTCCTGGCCTCGTCTTCTCCAAATACCAGCAGATTCAGCTTTGTACGAAGCACAATGATTGCCGCAATTCCCGCCCCAATGGGAAGCACCACCATAAGCATGGCTTTTAAGGAAAACACATTGTCAAAGGTTCCCATCATCATGTAGCGAAGCATCTCTGTTCTTTCATCATTGGGATTTTTCAGCAGCATGTAATACTGAATCAGGTTGACTGCACCTCCGATAATGGAGCCAAAGACAGAGCCTGAAAGGATGAGCGCCAGAGTGGAAACCTTACCCTTTCCCGCTGCTTTGGAAATCGATACAATCAGCGCCACACCGACAAAACATCCTAAAAGGATGCAGAAATTCTGCCCGTATCGCTCTATCAGAGACATATTTTCCGCAAGCGCTTGTGTTTCCTCATAAGATACTGCCGAAGAAGTTCCGCTTTCCATAAAAAAGAATACATACAGCACGCCTCCCAGTGTGCCGCCGGACTGCACACCCAGCGTAGACGGCGAGGCAAGCGCATTCTTAAAAGAACCCTGATACACTGCGCCGCTGAGGGCAAGCCCCGCACCTACAGCTGCAATGACCAGATAACGGTACAAGGTGAAATTCACCAGATTCTGAGGCGTTTCCCCTGCCGCAAATCCCGCAAGATCAGAAACCTTTTGCTGAAAAAGCTCCATATGCTGTGCCAGGGTCACGCCTCCGGATCCCACCAGAATCGCAGGTGTCAGAAGCGATGCCGCCAGCACAGCTGCCAGAACCACTGACAAAATAATAATCATGCGGCTCCTTTTTTCCATCTTGTAGCGCCTTTCCCGGTCTTCCTTAAAAAGATTCCGCTCTTCTTCCCGGATTCGCATCTTTATTTTCTGCTCCATATCCCTGCTCTGTGGCTGTTTCTGTTTCACCTGTATTCTCCCCGTTTACCGTCCTGCGATAATCTTGGCATATTCACTGTCCGTCAGCTTATGACGGTAAAATTTCTGATAAAATTCTTTAATCTTTGCTTTCAGCTGACTGTCTGAATAGGCGTTGTGAAAAATATTCGCCGCCCATACACTCTCCAGCACGCTTTCGACTGATCCTCCCGTCCAGTCTCCCACGCCCGACGGGTTGACATGAATGTCATAGTCATCTCTTATTGTGGTGGATACTATACTTCCGTCTTCATCAAGAAATCCGTATCCGTTCCTTACATTCCCGCTGGAAGCACTGACTTTCCCGTAGTTTTTCCACAGGGAATTGTTTCCCCCTTTGTTCCTGTCCTTTTCCAGACCTCGTTTGACCTCTTTGTCTGCCACAACGATTCCCGGAAATCCGCTCTGCCCCAGATAATCCTCATTGTTCATCTGTGTCAGGTTGACTCCCTGCGCAGTAGAGGAAGCCATGCTCCCTGAAATATGCATGGTTCTTGTCGTAGGCGCAAGCGGACTGACATACCAGTAGGATTTATCACGGCTATTATAGGTTACCGCTGAGTTTTTCGCTCCGCCCACTCCCAGATATTCACTCACCAGCCCTGCCTGCTGGGCGGTAGGTGTTACTGCAACGCCATTTCCCTCAGCTGTGATCTTAGATCCGCTGGAAAGCTTATAATGGGCATCCTCATCCCAGTCTGAAAGAAACAGCGTATAGACAGAGCCGCCCACTTTTCCTTTTACCTCTTTTACCAGATCTTTGCAGTAAGCATTGTAGCGCCTGGCCTCTTTGGGTGCGTTGGTTCCCCCTTTGCCGCTTTTGTTTCCCAGAACCTCGCCTACAATGGTTACAGACTGGGAGACTTCATCCTGACTGTTCATCTCCGGCAAAGTAACGACTGCAATCTTCTTTTCTTTTAACCTTGAAAGCTGAGAATCACTGAAAGTCGTCTGCCCGCTGATGGAAAAGCATACGTCCGGTTTTTTCTTCAATAACTGCTGGAAGTTGCTTTCTGACATGGCGCTGCTGCCGTCACCATCCCAGGCGCTCTTTACTTTTGCAATGCCTTCGCTGCCAAATACACTCTGTGCCAGGCTGCTGGACAAAAAGTCAGAAGATGAGGCCATGAGTGCGCCTTTTCCACCCAGCATCTGAACAATGACAGCCGCTTCCCCTGTCGCAGTCACAGAGTCTACATTTTTTGGCACTTTGACGGTGCTGCCGGAGGCATCTACAATCTTTCTGCCATTTGGATCATTTGTCGCACCGCCGGTTCCATCTCCGTCTTGAGGCTTATCCGGTCTGCCGCCTGCGCCGTCTTTGCCTTTTCCCTTGTCTTTTCCTCCCTGGGTGCTTTTATCGTCGGCTTTATTTTTATTCTCTGAATTGGAATCATGTTTTGCTTTGGAAGCTGTCCCTTTACTGTCTCCATCCCCTTTTAGCGGTGTTTTTCTCTTTCTGTCCCGCTCTCTTTGGGTATCATCCTTTTTCTTTTCCTCTATCTTCTCATTTTTCTGCTGGTTGTTTTCATCATTATTGGAGACTTTGATCTGATTTTGAAGGTCGATATCCTCTGCCGCCTGGCTATAGAGAATTTCCTCAATCACCCGGCTTTCTCTGCATCCGCAAAGTGCGAAAGCCAGCAGCAGAATCAGAAAAAATGACAGTAAATGAAAAAGTTGTTTTTTATTTGTGTTGCGTTGTTTCATATAAGTTTCAGCTCCCTTGTTTTCATAAAAAAAGAATGCATACAAAAAAAGAAACTCATTCGAAGACGAATGAGTATATCTCAATTATATATCATTCCTTTCCAAATACGGGAGGCATTTCTGTTTCCGGAAATACCCATAGACGCTGAGCCATAGCTTGCGCTTTAGGCTTTTGCGTTCGGAATCTTGTTTATTTATTCATTTACTATTATTATAATTCTACTTTTTCCTTTTGACAAGTCTCATTTAAGAGATTTTTCGTATTTTCGGGAATTATGTCTGAATTCCACAATGATTTGTCAAAATTCGCAGAAGTTACAAAACTTTTATTTCATCCCCTGCTTTTACGGTGCCTTCTTCCAGAACCTTCACAAAGATCCCTTCTCTAGGCATCACGCAGTCTCCTGCCAGTTCCCGGATGGCGCACCCCTGGTGACATTCTTTTCCGATCTGGGTCACTTCACAGAGTGTGTCTCCAATCTGCATCTTTGTGCCCACCGGCAGTGTGAACAGCTCAATGCCTTCGGTCAGAATATTTTCTGCAAAGTCCCCGCTTTTCAGCGTAAAGTCCAGCGCCTTCTGCACTTTTTCCACGCTTTCGGCTGCCAGCAGGCTGACCTGTCTGTGCCAGCTGCCTGCATGGGCGTCTCCCACAATGCCGTGATCTACTTTCAATGTAATTTCATCTACCGGATGCTTCTGCTCTCCTTTTTTCTCACTGATACATACTGCCTTTACTTTAGCCATGATGATGTTCCTCCTTCTTTTTGTGCATAGCTGCGCAGTCATGAGACTGCCCTCTCAATACGTCCACTCCATGACGGATCGGGTTAATGACTGCTGTCAGACATTCTCTTGCCGCCTTCTCGCTTCCCGGAAGGTTCACAATCAGCGTTCCGCCCCGCAGCCCCGCTTCTGCTCTGGAAAGCATCCCCATCGGGGTAATCTTCATGCTTTCGGCTCTCATTGCCTCCGGGATTCCTCGCACTTCCCGCTCAGATACTGCGTGGGTTGCTTCCGGGGTCACATCCCGCTTTGAAAAGCCTGTGCCTCCGGTAGTGACAACCAGGCAGATATCCAGTTCATCTGCACATTTAATCAGCTCCGCTTTAATCTGCTCAAAATCATCGGGAATCAGATTGGTGTACACCACATCCCACCCGTTTTCTCTCAGGATTTCCTGAACAGCCGGACCGCTGGTGTCTTTTCGCTTTCCTTGCGCACCTTTGTCACTCATTGTAATGACTGCTGCTGTATGCTTCATACGGTTTCCTCTTTTCTTTAAAATTTATCGTGTGCAGGTCTGCCGGGCAGCCCTGTTATTTGCCCCAGACAAAATCTCCGCTCTTTCCGCCGCTTTTGGTTACCAGATGAATCTTGTCAATAACCATATCCTTCTGTACGGCCTTGCACATGTCATAGACCGTAAGGGCTGCGATGGAAACGGCTGTAAGCGCCTCCATCTCAACACCGGTAACGCCGCTGCACTTGACTTCGCTCTCGATTTCCACTGCCAGATCCTCTTCATTGAGGTGAAAGCGGATATTGGCTCCGTTAATCATAATAGGATGGCACATAGGAATGATTTCCGAGGTTTTCTTTGCTCCCATAATCCCGGCAATCTGAGCGGTTCCTAAAACATCGCCCTTCTTCAGCCCGCCTGTTTTGATAAGCTTAAAACACTCCTCGTTCACCAGGACCCGGCCCACTGCGACGGCTTTTCTTGCTGTCACGTCTTTGCCGCCTACGTCTACCATCTTTGCCCTTCCATCTTCATTAAAATGTGAAAAATCCGCCATGTTATCCTCCTATCTGATTCATATCTCTGCCTGCCCGGCTGGGATTTTCTGCGCCCAGTTCTTCCCGCCTTTCGGGTTTGTCCATAATTGCAGTGTATATGACCTCTTCCATCTGCTGCCTGTCCAGTCCTTTCAGGGAAATTTCCTGATCAGAGTGAAGACACGGCTTTAATTTCCCGTCAGCTGTCATGCGTATTTTGTTACACCCTTCACAGAAATCGCAGCTGATGGGGCGAATAAGCCCCACTCGCCCGGCTGCTCCCGGCAGTTTGTAAAGACGGGCAACGCCTTCTTCCTTTTCCATGGACTGCAGCTGCGGCACTTCTTCCAGAACTTTTTCACAGCTGACGAACCTAGCTTTGTCAAATCCGATACCGCCGCCAATGGGCATCAGTTCAATGAAGCGCACTTCAATGGGCCGTTCTTCTGTGAGACGTACAAAGTCAGCAATCTCATCATCATTAAAGCCGCCCATGAGAACCGTATTGATCTTTAAGTCTGTAAAGCCGGTTTTTTCCGCTGCCCGAATCCCATCCAGCACATCCTGCAGGTTTCCCACTCTGGTGATGTAATGAAATTTTTCCGGATTCAATGTATCCAGGCTGATATTGAGGCGTGATACACCTGCTTCTTTCAGCTCTTTTGCGAATTGAGGAAGCAGTACGCCATTGGTGGTCATGCAGACCTCCCGGATCCCGGGGATCTGTGCGATGCTGCGGCACAGCTTTGTAATCCCCCGCTTGACCAGAGGCTCTCCCCCTGTAATACGTATTTTGCTGATCCCCAGCTTTGCTGCCGCCTCTGCTGCGGAAATGGTTTCCTCTGCAGTCATCATTTCCTCGTGGGATTTTTTAGAAATCCCCTCTTCCGGCATGCAGTACCGGCACCGCAGATTGCAAAGCTCGGTTACAGAAATCCGCATATAGTTTATATCTCTATTGTAAGTGTCTCTCATTCATATCTCCATGTGTATGCTAAATCCGCTTCCTATTTCGCTCTGCACTTGACCGCACTGCTGCTGTTTCCGTAAATCTTCTTTCCTGCAGAAATTTTGTATGCCTTCACCTTATAATAATAAGTCTTTCCTTTTTTCACCTTTTTATCTGCAAATGAAAGCTTCTTTGTTGTTCCAAGCTTATGATACGTTCCATTCTTTTTTACAGCCTTGTACACAGCATAACGGGAAACGCCGGAAACCTTCTTCCATTTTACCGTAACTTTTCCCTTCACAGCAGCCGTCTTTGCCTTTGGCGTTCCGATTACAGAAACGCTGCAGGAAGCCTTCACTCCGCTACCATCCTTTGCTACTGCTGTAATCACAGCACTTCCGCCTTTTCTTGCTTTTACTGTTCCTGCGGCATCTACAGATGCTACAGATGGATTGGAGCTTTTCCAGACAACACTTTTATCTGCTCCTTCCGGGCGCACTGCTGCTGTCAGCTTCATCTTGCCGCCCTGTTTTAAAACCGCTGTTTTTTTGTTCAGCGCAATGGACTGTGCTTTGACTGCTTTTACTGCAAACTGGAATTTTACGGGAACGCCCAGCGTGTTCGCTTCATTATTCACATAAATATCTGCACCGAAAACAAGGACATAGTTTCCTGCTGCCAGAGCGCCTTCTTTTACCTTGACTGCTGCGCTTCTGTCTGTACTTCTGTATCCTTCAAAGATCAGATTTCCCATATCGGTTCCTGCAATCTGCTGTTTTTCTTGTGCATCATACACTTTAATCTTAGATACGGTATTCTTCAGGAAGGCTTCTTCATTAAACTGACTTCCCATTTCTTTGCCCATCTGAAATCTGAAGCTTACACTGTCAGAGAGCAGCGGCACATTGATTTTGTTCATAAAGTGGGTCAGTTCCTGGCTGTCATTTTCCGGATAAAGAATGGTAATATCCTTTGGCTGCAGCAGTTCTACTGTCTGTCCGCCGGGGTTCTTGCCCTGAGGTCCGTAGCTGTCTGTTTCAGCTGTTACTACCACTTTGATATCACCTGACTTTGCCAGAATATTTCCGGAGCAGGCAGAATGGTCACTGCCTTCCACCAGTTCCAGGCAAATAGAAGTTTCTCCCACTGTAGCGCCTTTGATTGCCAGTTTTTGTGCAGACACAACATCTTCTGCAGACTCTGCACCATCTACTACAAAATTGGCATATTTCTTCCCGCCTGTTTTTTTCCAGTGAACGTGATATGCGCAAGCGGCGCCCTTCACATTTGCTTCCAGCTCTCTTGATGCATCTCTCTGCACCTCAATTGCCTCACCGCTGTTCCCTTTGATTTTAATCGAAGGGGCTTCAGTCTCTGCCGCAGATACCGCAGCAGGCAGCAGACTCATTACCATCATTACACTTGCAATTACTGCAACAATCCGTTTTGATCTTAACATCATCTTGCTCCTTTCCTTTTTATACATATTTATACATAAACCGGGCAGCCTTCCGCCTCCTGCGCTAAAGCTTCCAGGTAGCAATTAGATTTACCCCGGTTCCTGCCACATTTTGTGCAATCTGCTGTCCCGGAACAATGGTCCCTTTTACCCGGATCTTCTTGATTTCTTCCATGATCGGGAAAATCTGACACTGTTCCACAGCTCCATCTGTCCGCACCGAGAGAACCGGCACATCCTTTCGATCCGTACCGACAACTGCCGTTACTACCCGCTTAGGATTTTCCAGCTCCTGCCGGGCAAAAGTCTCTCCACGCCTGCAGTCATTTCCCGATACACAAAAAGGCTCCTGCTCCACCTGCATCCGGCAGCTTTTCGGGCAGACGGTACAAACCATATTCCCCTTTTTCTCAGAGGGCTGGGCCGGCACAAAAGCATTTGGGTTTGCCGCCTCTGATGCATTTTGTGCTGCTGCCTCTGATGCACCTTCTCCGGAAGCGCCGGCTGCCCGCCGCCCGATTCTCAGTGCCTCTTCTGTCACATGATCCACCAGATCATGCACATAGTGCGCATTGCCGCAGACAAAAAGGCCTTCTTCCTCCCCAGGCACATAGCTTCCGCAGACTTCCAGCTCCGGAATCAGCCCCGTGGCCACCAGCAGGGTATCACAGGCAATATACTCCTTCTTTTCCCGATCCGGACTCCCGTCTTCCTTTAAAGGGGCAATGGTTACACCTTTCATCCGCTTGTAGCCGTGGGTAGATATCACCGTCCAGCCGTACCGCATGGGAATCTGAAAATCCTGCACACACTGCACAATATTCCTGGCAAGCCCTGTAGCCTCCTGCCCGAGAATCAGTTTCACCCGGATTCCCTCCAGCGCCATGCGCCTTGCCATAATCAGCCCGATATCACCCGAGCCTAAAATCACAGCCGTCTTTCCCGGAAGATAATTCTTGATATTCATCATAAGCTGTGCTGATCCTGCTGTAAAAACACCGGAAGGACGGCTCCCCGGAATCAGCATCTGCGGCAGCGTCCGCTCTCTGCAGCCTGTTGCCGCAATCACCGCATCTCCTTCTAAGACACAAGTGCCATAATCAGCCCGCACACATTTCACATACCACTTTCGCCCCTTGCGCTCAATCCCAAGCGCAGAGGTATTAAGGAGAATGCGCACACCTGCCGCTTCTGCCTTTTTCCACCAGATCCAGGCATATTCTCCTCCGGTATAATCCTCATGGAAAAGTTGTGTGCCAAAGCCGTTGTGAATACACTGGGGCAGAACGCCTCCCAGATAAGAATACCGTTCCGCCAGCACCACTTCCCCGGCACCCTGCTCTTTTGCAGCCACTGCCGCTGCCATGCCTGCAGGGCCGCCTCCGATTACAATCACTTTCATGGCCGCAGCCTTCCTTTCACGACAGGACTCCCCTGCCCGTATTTCCATATTTTTTCAGGCGGTACCTTCCACTCCCTGCTGAGAATATCAATGACTCCGGGCGTACAGAAGCCTCCCTGACACCTTCCCATTCCCACTCTCAGCCGCTTTTTCAGTCCTGTCAGATTATGCGGCGGTATGGGATCCTTTAGCACGGAAAGAAGATCGCCTTCTGTAATTCCTTCGCATCTACACACTGCACTGCCGTATGCAGGATTTTCTTCCAGCATCTTTTTCTGGGTCTTGGCATCTGCCTCTAAAAACAGCGGCTTTGCCCGGTAAACCGGTATATAGTCCGCCCTTTCCTCCATGGGAAGCCCCTGAGAGGCCAGAAGTTCGATGAGCCTGCGAACCAGATAAGGAGAGGCTGTCATTCCCGGGTTCTTAATCCCCAGCGCACTGACAAACCGCTTTCCGCTCAGACGGACCATGAAGTCCTTTTCTTCTTTTGGTACGTTTTCAATGTTTGCTCTGATGCCGGCAAAAGACGCAATCACGGTTCCCATATCCAGTCCGGGAAGAAGCTTCTTTGCTACATGTCTGATGTGATCCAGCCCTTCCTGCGAAGTCTCTGTACAATAATAGTTCTGCACAGAAACAGATGTGGGACCTGCCAGCATATTTCCCTCGATCGTAGGTGCCAGCAGGGTGCCTTTCTCATCGTGCTCCTGCGCCTGATAAATCACATGACGCACAGGAGACGGACAGTCAAAGACCAGATATTCCCCTCTCTTCGGCCTGATCACCAGATCCCTGGAGCGCACAAACCGCTCCAGTTCCGCAGCACTTTCCCCTGAAGTATTGACAATAAAATCAGCTGTCACACTCTTCAGACTCGTATGCACGCTGTAGTGCCCGCCCTCGTCCTCAATGCACAAAACCTTTGAATTAAAGAGGAAATCCACACCATTTTCCGCACCGTTATAAGCTGCATGCAGCGCCAGCTTAAAGGGAGAAATAATCCCGGTAGTAGGCGCATACATCGCCCCTATCACTTTCTCAGAAAGCAGCGGCTCCATTTCCCGGGTCTCATCACCTGAAATCAGCTTCATACCCGGGACACCGTTTTTTTCCCCTTTTTTCATCTTTTCTTTAATGCTCTCCATGCCCTCTTCATGAAAAGCCACAAACAGAGAGCCTGTTTCTTTCATAGGAACATCAAGATCTTTGCACAGCTGTCTGTGCATCCGGTTTCCCTGCACACAGGAGATTCCCTTCAGGCTCCCACCCCGGGGATGAAAGCCTGCATACAAAACGCCTGAATTTGCCTTTGTTGCGCCTTCTCCCAGATCCGATTCCTTGTCCACCACTAAAATATCCAGCTTATAGCGGGCAAGCTCCCTTGCCGTCAGGCAGCCTAAGATCCCTGCCCCGACAATCACAACATCATACTTCACTGCTTTCTCCTTTTTTCCCGGCTCTGAACAAGTGCCCTCACGCCCATTGCCACTGCTGCCGCTGCCAGAATGACAGCCACTGCAATGAGATAGGACGGATCCGTTTCTTTGCGCACATCACCGCTGAACACGGCTGTATTTTCCTGCCGCTTCAGAAGCTTATTCAAAGGATCACGAAAGACCTCTTTTTTCTTTTTATCCTTTTCCAGCCGGTTCTCCTTATTGTCCGCATCCTTATCTTTTTTCTGTGCCATAATGGCTGCCATGCGCTTTCCTCTGGCTTCTGCCTTCTCTGCTTCTGTTGCGGTGCTTCCTGCCATCACAAAAGCGCTCAGTTTCTTTGTCTTGAAAATCTGGGTACCATTTACCTTTACCGATTCTACCCGGCTGAGGCTCCCTTTTTCGTCCACTGCATACACAGTGCTGCTTTTCTGACTGATCTCATCTACAATGGGCATCTGCACCTCTGCCTTTTTACTTGGCTGAATCTTTACATCGCCCTCATAAAACTGAATCCGGTAAAAAACAGCTTCCGTCTCTTTTTTCTGCAGGTTTTTCTCTATGCTCCGGTAGTCGCCGCTTTCTTTGCCCATCCGTCTGACAAAAAGCTTTGCCTCTTCGGGAAGCGCATCCACAGGTGTGATAACATAGATGCCTGTCACCTTGTCATAGAAAATTTTCTGTTCCTCCTGAACCCGGGAGGCTTTGACTTCAACAATCGCTGCTTCCAGGGCCGCCACTTCGTCATTAATCTCATTTTGCGGGGTAAAGCGGTCCATCTTCTTTGCCCGCTGGATTTCTTCCCCCAGGTTTTCTACTTCAATGCGCCCGTACTGTCCCACATCTACACCTACATTGCCTTCTGCCCGGGCGTAAAGTGCTCTTGCCTCTTTCAGTTTGGCTTCCAGTTTGGAGATGTCAGCAGGTTCGGGCTTGTCACTTTTGGCAATGCGGATCATTTCATTCAGCTCCCGGATCATCCGGCTGATTTCTTTGTTGGCAGGAGACTGCAGCATCTTTTTCACTTCTTCTTCTGCCTTTTCGTTCAAATCCTGCAGCAGCAGGCGAAGCTGCTTTATATTGGACCGCTTATATTTTCCTGTCCGGAAATCCTGTTCTGTAACGCTTCCAAGAAAATCCCGGGCTTGCTTCTCCGCCTTTTCCCATTTGGTCAGATCCGCATAGGTCTGAACGGAAAATCGCATAGGCACCCGGTTTACCACATAGCCTTTGCCGTTTTCCTTCTCGTGCCAGCTGGAAATAAACTCATATTCCTCATATTTCTGACGATTGTACTGCGCCTTTTCCTCGGCGCTCAGGCCGCTGCCGTCCTCCTTAATATACCCGGTGGTGTTTCCCTTCTCATCTTCTGCAAGAACCAGGGTGATTCCGTTGTTTGCCTGCATGCCCCGCAGAAATCCGAATTCATACTGACTGCCCGGCTCCAGTGAAAATCCCTCAATGGTAAACTGCCAGCAGGTCCCCTGCCCGGAAGGGTCCACCTTGTCACCCCTTGCTGCCGGAGTTTTGGCATAATCATTGAAATTGCTGATGCGCACTCCGTCCTTCCAGGCTGCCAGAAAGAGCTTGTTGTAACCGATGTAGCTGCTGTCCTTTGGCCACGGATTCCGGTCGGTCATAGCATAGAAGGTGTAATCAGAACCATCGCTTTTCTTTGCTTCCAGGTAATCGACTCCGTTTTTTACACCGCTGTAGCGCACCACAGGCCCGCTGTTGTTAAAGGGGCTGCTGAGCCAATGTCTGCCCTTGTCCGTATCGACAAGGTATCCCCTGGGTGTAAACGGGTTCTGTCCTTCTCCTTCGCTTCCGAACTTCCACGTTTTGGCGCTTACCGTTCCTGCAGCTGCCAGAAACATCATGATAAAAATTAAAGTGATTCCCATTAACCTGGAAAACTTACGCATTTTTTCCTCCATTTATGTTAATATATTTCCTGTGAAAGGAGCCATTCTATATGTTTAAACTGAAACAATCAATGATTCTATCTTTAATGCTGGTATTGTGCCTGTCTGCAGGTCTGTCTCCTGTCTATGCCGCAGGGGGCGATGGGACAGGCGGGGGAAACGGCGAAAACCGGGATATTCCCCTTACACTGGAGAGCGCATCTATCAGAGACGGCAGCCGGGATATTCCTGTAAACCCCACTATCCAGCTGAATTTTAACAAAAATATCTGCAATGTGCTAGTGCTTTCCAATAATAAAAAATGTTTTCATCTGACGGATGCAAAGGGAAAGGCGGTTCCCATCCGTCTCATCTTCCCTGACGATCAGGTGCAGCAGGACTACAAGCGGCAGGCCTTTCTCATTCCGCGAAAAAATCTCAAGGAAAACAGTACCTACCGCATTGCCGTAGACCGCACCTTAATGGCGAAAAACGGCAATACCATTGACAACGCCCATACCATCACCTTTACAACCGGCAGCCGGACTGTTCAGGAGGAAAACAAAATCCTGAAAAAGCTGGGCGATTTTACCCTCACCTATGAGACTGCCCTGGGAGAAGGCGCCGATTCTGTGCCTGTCAACACTGCCGGCCTTGATGATATTTCCCAAGACCAGACAGCCGATACCGGCCTGATGGCCAAAATCGCAGCCGCCTCTTTTCTCATTCTGATCCTCGCCTTCACTCTGGTGCTCATCCTGCTCAGACGTAAAAGAAAATAAATTTCATTAAGAATTTCTTTCCTCGTTTCTGGCGGGAATAAATATGGCTCCCCAGTGCTTTTGCATAACGGGCCATTTTTTTATGTTCTTCTTCGGACAGGGTCCTGCCTCCAAACCTGACGCTGTTTACCAGATTTAAGAATTCCAGGAAAGAGCCGCCTGCTGCTGCATCGTAAAGCTGCACCACTTCCTTTGCCCCCTCATAAGGATCACGGGCAAGGGGATGTCCGTCAAAGCGAAGCACTTTTGCCACATAACGGTACATGGCATAGACCTGCGCCTGTGTGCAGACAGTTCCAAAGGAGTCAAGCAGCCTGCGAATCCGATACCGTCCGATGCACTGGATGATGGCAATGAGCAAAAGCAGTGCCATCAGGATTAAAATCAGCGGATGAATCCCCTTCTGCTCTTCCTCGTCCTTTTCCTCCGCCTGATCATCGATAGGCGCCTCGTCTTCATAGTTTTTGTTATGATCCTCCTGAATCTTCTCATCCTCTTCCTGCTCCTGAATGGTATGCTTGTCCATGTCATAATAGCCGGGAACCACCTCTACCGGAAACCATCCGATTTCATCGATGTAGATTTCCACCCAGCTGTGCGCCAGTGAGTCGGGAATATCCATGGTCACATCGCTCATTTCAGTGTAGAGCATCACATAGTCGGGGGAAACGTAATAGCCTTCTGCATATCTTGCAGGGATTCCCGCTTTCCGGAACATGAGGGCAGCTGCTGTTGCAAAGTGCATATCATTTCCCGCACGGCTGTCTTCCATGAAGTATTCCAGCTCATCTCGGCCTTCGGGCGCTTTGTCCTGTTCCAGATCATACTGAAACTCTTCATCAAAGAGCTTTCGGATGTAGTGCAGGGTATAATTAATAGTCTTGCCCGCACATTTTTCTGCGCCGCCTGTGCCAATGGCGTTTGCTTCCGCATCAGGCACATAGAGATAGGTGTCGTACACATATCTGCGGTAAACCGCCTCTGCCTCAGAATAACGCTCCCACTGGGGGTTCTTCTTTATTTTGGCAAGCCATTGGGCAAGCTCTGCCTCATTGTAATCTTCAAATTCTCTCAGAAAAGCTTTGAAGGTGTATTCCCTCTGTCCCCGCAGTCCCTTTGCAAAGGCGCCGTAATCCTTCTTGTAATTCACCTTGTCCGGCAGGGTATCACCTGTCATCGCCGCCTCATAAGGCAGATACATGTATTTGCTGCTCCCGTTGACATTTTTCAGGTCTACAGAAACAAAGTCATAATCACCGGACATGCGGTACAGCCGATCCTGCTGCATCCACGG
>CAUWJW010000014.1:0-18217 GCA_963558985.1 uncultured Clostridia bacterium
AAACATTGGCGTAAAATTCATAGAAGAAACGGAAAATTCTTCAGCCTGTTCTGATCCAATCGCTGCATAATCCAGAACAATATCTTCTGAAGATTTCTCAGCAAATACTTTTATCTTCTTCAAATCCGATAATGTCTGCAAGCTCGCATCATAGATAAATGTATCAAATACTGACGGATCCAAACTTTTTGCACAGAAATTGAAAAAGCAGTCCGGTGTCTGATCTCCAAAGCAGTCTGTATTACTATATACACCAATTACCCGAAATTCTCGATTTCCATACTTCCAGAAAAGACTGCCGCCCTTTTTCCTGCAGTTTTTTTGTGCAGACACATTGATAAGCACCGTATCTGTACTATTTTCAAAATCTTCTTGTTGAAACAGTCTTCCCGCTTTCAGTTCCAGAGGAAAGCACTCTTGATCAGTGTAGTAAACTGCAAAGGCATGGACTCCTGTAAATTCTGTTGCCAGAAGGTATCTTCCCGAATTTTGTGCGACTGCCTTCAATAGCCGTTTTCTCAAGTCCGGCAAGTGTTCTCCTGATGTAATACTTCCTACCGCATAGTGCTGTGACAGCTGCGGAAAGGCTTTAAAATCGTTTTTGTGCTTTATATATGCCATACTGCCCAAGTTGAGCAGCATGGCAATTAGGGTATAAATGATAAGAAGAAATTTTGCCTGTTTAAAATAATGTTTCATTTTTCCTATTGATACTTCCATCCATATGGATTCTGCTCTACAGAAACCTTTCCGGCTCTTTTCGCTTATTGCCCGACAATCCTGCTCCATACAGCAGGATTGCCGCCAGCATTACATACAGGTATTTCTCTGTCAGAAGCTGCACAGTCATAGAACGAGGATCATAACAATTCAAAAAATCAAGTGGGATTTGCTTTACAAACAGTGAGGTCATCCAATAGAGCATTACCGCTAAAAAAGAAAATGTCATAGAACTGCTCCAAAACATGGCACAATACAACAGTCCTGTGTAAAAACAGCAGCTGATTACTTGCCGGATGTATTCCATCCAGATTCCCTGCAGCCAGATACCTGCGATCCCAAACCAGAAAGCAAGAACCACCAGGTACAGTCCCAGCCAAAGAAGAATCTGATTGTCTTTCATACGATGATTGACATAATGCACTTCTTCGCCTTCACTTTCCATAAGCTCTGCAAATGCAAAGCCTGTTCTCCAAACAGACATCACCGGCATCAGATACTGCGCCAGAAGTTCCAGATTGCCTTTGACATACGAGAAATCGTTGTATTTTTTCATCGTCAAAAAAAGAAGAAACGGAATCAGAATGAACAATAACAAGCCCGGTACAATAAGCAGTTTCCTTACTTCTCTAACCTGAAATAAAAACAGCCCGATTTCACGTTTTAAATATGTTCCAGTACGCATATATATCCATCCTCTATTCTCGGTTCTACACACAGACATTTTTGTTCTTCTTCTGCCACCAGCCTATAATAAACCGTATTTTCACGTTCAAACTGCCTTTCCATAAAATATCTGCCTTTCAGTTGGCTCTGCTCTGCTGCCGTGCATTCAAAAGTTTTCCCTTCAGCTCTGCTTTTCAGTTCGCCTGCAGTTCCTGAAAAGATAATCTGTCCCGCCTCCATAATCAAAATCCGGTCGCACAGTGCATCTACGTCTTCCACTATATGTGTGGAAATTAAAACAATTCGATCCTTAGCAAGGGAAGAAATCAGCATTTTAAATCGCAAACGTTCTTCCGGATCCAGCCCTGCTGTGGGTTCATCAAAAATAAGGATTTCCGGATTTCCCAGCAGGGTTTGTGCAATACCAAGGCGACGCAGCATACCGCCGGACAAGTACCGTACTTTTTTATCAGCTGCTTCCAAAAGATTTACTGCTCTCAAAACCCGACCGGTTTCTTCTGCCCATTTCCTTTTTTCAATTCGTTTTAATACACAGAAGTACTGCAGCATTTCCTCTGCCGTCAGCTCCTGATATGCTCCAAACTTCTGCGGAAGATATCCGATATGATCCAGGTAGTCCGAATTGTTTTGGATGCTTCTCCCTTTCCAGGAAATCTCTCCTTGAAAACGGTACAAATCCGTCAAACAGCGAATCAGGGTGGTCTTCCCTGCTCCATTGGAACCCAGCAGCCCGTAGACTCCCGGCTCTAATGACACAGACAGCTGATCCACAGCATATTTCTTTCTAAATCGTTTTGATACCTTTTTTATTTCCAGCATTTTCTGCTCCTTTTTACGCTTTGTTATTCTTCCAGTTCGGATATCTCTTCAAAATAATTTCGTGTCAGGATCTGTTCTTCGCTGACTGCAGTATCCTGGCGGTTCATGATCGGTGTAATGAACACCTTGCAGTTCCGGTAACCGGCCTTTCTAACTGCTTTTGTTACAGCTTCTAATGCATGTTCATCCCAGCCGCTGAGAGGAGCATATACAATTTCCACCCCGTTTTTTACAGTAGACGTATACAACCCGCTTAGAAGCGTAGCTCCATTACTCTTGCCTGTAAAGCGGCCGTCCTTCTGCCTGTGCAGATTGGAATACACCTGTTTTGGGGTATGGATGCGTATCTCAAACCATGCCTCCTGTTCCAAAAACAGCGGGTTCATCCGAAGACCGTCTTCTGTAATCTGCCGGTACCCGGAAATCGGATAGTAGGGAAAGCTGCCATGCAGGTTCATTCCCTGTGAATTTGCGTAATAAGCTTCGTTCGCTCCATGGTATTCCACCGTAATTCGTTTGGTATTCGCTTTTCTATTGTCAATGAGAAGAGCATCTCCTTCCCGTTTAAAAGGCATCTCTTTCCCCTGCCTGTCTATTACTTGTTCCACCTCATAACTATGGGACAAAGTAAATGCATATTCCTTCCGGCAATGGGATACATCCATAGTAACCTTTGCTTTCAGCAGCCGGTGGATATCTAAATCCATTCTGTAACGCTTCACAGTAAAATCACCCTTGCGTTCTCCAATTCGGTACTTTCCCTCTCCATAGTAATGTTGATCTGCCATAACAGATCCTGTACTGCTCAGACTCATATCCACACGAGATGATGGAAGCGCATATCCGACAAAGGCGGCAATACAACAGATAAAACACAGCAAAGCCTTAATATTTTTCTTTTTGCTGTCTCTCACAAGCAAAATCAGTATCATGATCAGACACCAGAAGAGAATCAGGCAGATACGATAGGGCATAATGGGAAAACCAAATGCACTGTTTGTCTGATAACGCAGCCCTGTTGGCATAATTTGAAACATGTCCAACAGATCCGACAGATTAACCGCATAATCGGTCAGAACCATAACCATCATGGAAATCTCCTCCAGCAAATAGGAAACAACCAGTGCTACCCCCATAATCACTGCATAGCCGATCACTCGTTTTTGTATTTTTGAAAGAACAAGTCCCAACAGTATCCCAATGAGGCTAATGAGAAATATATTGATGAACATACACTTCACAATATAGATGACCCCCATATGCTCCACATCTTCCATCCGGCAGGCTGCAAAGGATAGGTGGGTCAAATACAAATTCAAAGCCGTCATCAGCAGAAAGTTAAAAAACAGCACAGTTGTTAAAACTGCAAACTGTGCAACTGCAGGCCGGTTTGCCGCTCCTCCTCGAGTCACTTTAAGGGTTTCCGCTAAATTTGACCGATGTTGCCCGGAGCAGAATTCATAGCTGATAATAAGGTACAAAAGCAAAACTGAGGGCAAAGTTCCAAAATCATTTTTGTAGAGTCCAGCATGCTACCAATGCCAAGACTGTCTTTCATATCCCGGCAAATATTTGCCATGCTCAGTATATTGTAGATAGAAAGTACCATCCACAAAAATTTATCCTTTCGGAAAAGCCGGAAGGTTTCTTTATATAAATTCATACACACTTCTTCCTTTTGTTTTATTTAACGCTATAATATAGTTCAAAAATATATTTGTCAATAATTATTTTGTTTTATATAGTATTTGTTTTAGATATATTATTTAACAGGCTCATCATATCCAAAAAAGGAACCATTCGCACAGTCTCCTGGCGTTAATGGTTCCTTTTCCAGCATCTCCAAATCCGCCCGGTTCGATAACCTGACAGTAAAGGCTACTCATTATAAGAAAAATTGATATTATCTTCCTGGTAATATTGTAATATTATATAACCTTCTATATACTAATAAATACAAAACACTTTGGCACTAGACCGAAACAATTTGACGGTAAGTACACATGAGGCAGGTGATGATTATGGAAATCAAAGAATTAGAGGGACTTCGGGAAAAATCTTATGAATATGGGCTTCCTGATTATCTCCAGAAGGATCTGGATGCTTTCAAAGAAGGGCTGAGAACCGGCTCTTCCCTCATGGATTGCCTTTGGGGCGAGCTATACGGCAGTATCAATATGGCTGAAATCAGTGAAGGAGCCATCACGCCGGAGCATGCAGATTACCTGCGGCAGAAGTTTTTATGGGAAGGAGAAAGGTAGATGGAGCACATTGACTTTACAAAGTGCAGGCCTGTTTTGGGCAAGGCCTACAATGGTGCGAACGGAAAAAAAATTGCAGTTGAGTATAATAGGGAAATTTATATGCTTAAGTTCCCGCCTTCTGCCAAAAACAAACCCACAGAGCTTTCCTATACAAACAGCTGCTTCAGCGAACATATTGCAAGCAGCATTTTTCGTATGTTTGATATGAAGGCACAGCAAACACTGCTTGGGACGTTTCAGGTTTCCGGAAGATCAAAAGTTGTCTGCGCCTGCAAAGATTTTACTGCAGGCGGTAAGATTCTCTATGATTTTTGCTCCATTAAAAATACTGTCATTGATTCTGAGCATGACGGTACCGGAACCGAGCTGTCCGACATTATGGAGAGCATAGAAAAGCAGCAATTTGTCAATCCAATCATACTAAAAGAGTATTTTTGGAATATGTTTGTGATGGATGCTTTTCTGGGTAATTTTGATCGCCATAACGGAAATTGGGGATTTTTATATGATCCTTCTACCCAGACGACAGATATTGCACCGGTCTTTGATTGTGGAAGCTGCCTGCTGCCCCAGGCAGATGACCGCACTATGGAACGTATCCTGCAAGATGAAAACGAATTAAATTCCCGTATCTTCCAGTTTCCTACATCTGCTTTGAAAGATCGGAGGGAAAAAATCCGTTACTATGATTTTCTCATGTCCGGGAAATACCGAGACTGCAGCGATGCACTTGTTCGGATCGTACCGCGAATCCAACTGAAAACAATCCGGGGTTTTCTAAAAGAGGTACCCTATCTATCTGATCTGCAACGAGACTTCTACCAGACTTATATTCAGGCAAGATGGGAAAAACTCCTTCTTCCTGCCTATGAACATGCAATCAGTCAGGAAGAAGACACTGAGAAGAGAAAATTATTGCAAAAGGATCATTAACACGCCCCCTGCTCTACAGAAACCATTCCGGCTCTTTGCGCTGTGTAAATTTTGTTTCCAGCATATTTCTGATCTTGCGAATCGGCGCTTCATCCAAAATTTTACCATGCACCGGACAGATTTTTACACAGGCACAGCACAAGATGCATCCTGCACTGTCCACTTTTGCTGCATCCAGCGGATCAATAACTCCCATAGGGCATTTTTGTGCACACAGACCGCAATTGGTACAGGCCTGCGTTGTCTCTGGCGCAAAGGGCATATCCGGCATGGGGTC
This sequence comes from uncultured Clostridia bacterium, assembly GCA_963558985.1. Classification (GTDB taxonomy): domain Bacteria; phylum Bacillota; class Clostridia; order Peptostreptococcales; family Anaerovoracaceae; genus Hominibacterium. The sequence goes on from CAUWJW010000014.1 coordinate 5,701, forward strand.
TTTGTAGGGACGGTTTCCCTTCACTGACAGGCTCCCGGAAAAATCCCCGCTCTCTATTTTTTCTGCAATTTTTTGCCCGAAGATTTTTGCCTTGTCCAGATCAGATGCATCGGGTCTGCCTGCAGCCACCTTGTCCGAATAGGAATGTTCTCCAATAAAAGCGGCTGCTGCCGGAACCTGACATCCCCTCTGCATAAAAAGATCCACACCTTCAATTAAAGCATCTTCATAATCCCGGTTTCCATAGACAGCAACAGGAATCGCCAGTGCCCGGTTTCCCTGTATCCTGCTCATCACCTCCTGCACTGTTTGCGGTACTCGCCCGGCATAGACCGGATAGCCAAATACCAATATATCCGCTTCCTCAAATACAAAACTCTGCGCTCTTGCCTGCCTCTCAGTCAGATCCACTTCTCTGATCTCCCCTTTGACCGCATCCGCAAGGGATGCTGCAATGGCACCGGTAATTTTTTTCGTCGTACCCGTCGGGCTGAAATACATAACTGTAATCCGTTTCATCTTCAAATTCCTCCTTAATTATCCACGCCTTTTTTCCGAAACAGCAAAACAAAAATGCCTATGGAAAGTATGATCCAAATGAGAATGACCAGACTGTAAAAAAGCGTATCTTTTGACATCCAAGTGCCGCCTGTAATCTGGGATATCAGCTGCACAACTGCACTGCACGGTGTGATTTTTCCAATTACTTCTGTCACAGGATTCATACCGAAAAAGATACTTGGCAGCAGGAACAGCAGCATCAGCGGCACTTCATAGACGCCGGCCGTCATCTGATCTCTGGCCGCAAGCCCCACTGCCGCACCCAGAACAATCAGAGGTACTGCACCGACTGCCGCAGCAACTGTAAAAGCCGGCAGATAAATCCAGTCCATACCTACAATGACATAAATCAGTATATTGGTAATGAGCATGAAGGTGCCGGTCGCCAGCATCTTTGACATACAAAACTCAAACCCGCTCACATTAGAAAGCATCAGAGTCCGCAGCGTATGCTTCTCCTTTTCTTCTGCTATGGAAGTTGCCGGCAGCATAACTGCAGTCATAGTCAGGTTCATAGACAGAATCAGAGACAGCAGATAATCCTCCAGAATCCCCAGATTGCCCAGAAGATATTTGTACAAAACCGCAAAGAAAAGCGGGAGCAGCGCACTAATGACAATAGAAATATTTTTTATCATATCCAAAAAATCTTTTTGATACAATACACGTATTTTTCTTATCGAAATATCCATTAAAACTCCCTCCCTGTCAGCTGCAGAAATATTTCTTCCAGGTTCGGCTCGCTGGAATGAATCGTCAGGCACTGTCCCTGCGCAATGAGAGAAGCAATCACTTTCGCCCCTTGCACATCCTTTTTTACCCGGATGGTTTTATGATCGGCTGTCAGAATCTCCACCTCATCTTTGGCAAACTGCAGTTTCAGCTCCAGGGGAGTACCGCATGCGATAAGTTTTCCCCTGTTCAGAATTCCCACCCTGCTGCACAGCTTGTCCGCTTCCTCCATATTATGTGTCGTAAGGAAAATGGTTGTACCTCCATCATTTAATTCCTGCAGAAGTTTATGAATTTCCTGACTGGTTGCCGGATCCAGGCCTCCGGTAGGTTCATCTAAAAACAGAAGCTGCGGTTTATGCAAAACTGCCGAAGCCAGGATTGCCCGCTGTTTCATGCCTTTGGAGCATTTTTTAAACGGCCGTTTCCGCTCATCATACAGTTCTACTTTCTGCAGCACTTCTGACACCTGACGTCGATCGATTCCTTTCAGGTCTGCAAAAAAACGCAGGTTTTCTTCAATGGTCATTCTGTCGTAAAGGTTGCTGGTATCAGACAGTATGCCGATTTTATCATATTCGGATCTGGGTGTATCTTCGATCTTCTGTCCCATTAACAGAATCTCTCCTGTATCTTTTCTCAGCTGTCCGGTCAGCATTTTGATCGTTGTCGTTTTACCTGCGCCGCTTGGCCCCAGAAATCCGAAGATTTCTCCTTCTCTGACCTGAAAGGCGAGGTCTTGAATCTGAAAATCTTCACTTAATCTGAGCCCCACTTCATGCAGCTGAATCATGTTTTTCATCTGCGCTATCCCCCTTTTTCGTTTTTTTCTTTAAACACGGATCGCCCATTTCAGGATGCCATCCTGCTTTCTGAACAGCTCATAAGCCTGCTCTATTTTGGAAAAGTCGGTTCTATGGGTAATGAGGATGGACGGATCCAGTTTACCCTGACAAATCAGTTCCATGATACGGCCGCAGTGAGCTGCATTTACCCCGCCTGTCTTAAAGGTAAGGTTCTTGCCGTACATCTGCGGAAGGGGAAGAATCTGCTCTTTCTCATACATGGCCACCAGGCACACGGTTCCGTTGGCTCTTGCTATCTTCCATCCCAGCTCAAAGGTATCTGCACCTCCTGCTGCTTCTATGACAACATCTGCTCCGCCATGCGGGGTAAGTTCCTCCAAAGCTTTGATACAGTCAGTCTCTCGGGGATCGATTCCATGATCCGCCAGATTATGCTCCTGCGCAAAACGCAGCCGTTCTTTGTTTATATCTATCGCAATGATTTTTTTCGGCTCATACAGCCTGCATGCCATCATGGTGCAAAGGCCTGTCGGCCCTGCTCCGATGACTGCTACTGTATCCTCCTTCCCTATCTCTCCCAGCTGCGCCGCCCAGTAGCCGGTAGACATCAGATCTCCCGTAAACAGTGCCTGTTCATCAGTAACAGAATCCGGGATTCGGGTCAGTCCCTCATCGGCGTACGGAATCCTTGCATATTCTGTCTGGCCTCCGTCAATACGGCATCCCAGCGCCCAGCCTCCCTGGGGATCTGTACAGTTATTGACATAGCCTCTTTTGCAGAAAAAACAGTCGCCGCAGAAGGTTTCTACATTGACAGCGACCCGGTCTCCCGGTTTGAACTGTTTTACTTGTGCGCCGATCTCCTCTACTATGCCGATAAATTCATGCCCCAGAATCACACCTTTTTCTGCTCTTGGAACTGCACCATTAAGAATATGCAGGTCACTGGAGCATATTGTTGTCAGGGTCACTCTGATGAGCGCATCCTTTGGGTTAAGAATCTTCGGTTTGTTTCGTTCTTCTATGACAGGCGTCTGCTGCCCGTTGTATACTGCTGCTTGCATAGACGCTCCTTTTTGTGAAAAGTTATTGTTATATTATATCATATCTGCCGGGTTTAGGATGACTAAAAAGACCTCGTAAAAGGCGTTCTCCCTTCACAAGGTCTTTGCACTGCTGTTTTAACTTGATTCCGATTTTTCCCTACCTGGCACAGAAGCACAACCTCTTACATCCCAAAAGTTCCGCTGCTCCTGCCAGCGTTGTTCCAAAAAACAGAACCTCTTTGTCCAGTCCCAGAAAGTTTACAAGTGTCCCGTTACAAACGGTGCTTCCGGTGCACAGCACCAGCTGCGCCCAATCTTTTATCACTTCTTCAAAATCCTCTTCACCATGCTCCACCACAACACCATACCTTTCCTTTCCCACCTTTTCAGGATCAAGATCCAGCACCCGAAGCGAAAACTCCCCTGACAGACGTTCCAAAAGTGCCGGCTGATACCCTACCAGAGCAATTCTCGGAGAGCCGTACTGTTCCCGAATAAAGGCGGCTGCCTGCCTTGCACACTCTTCCGGCTCCGCCTCTCTGCAGTGGATAGTCCTGTCCGCCAGCCCCAGAGACTTCATCACAGCATTCATCGCTGCAATAAAAAGACCTCTGGCATGAAGATCTCCCTCAAGATCCAGCTCCAGAATCTGACTCAGGCTTCCTTTAAACCCCGCAGGTGCACTTGTAAAGGCCTGCCCTTTTTCTCCTTTGCATTCTGCCTCCAGCATGATTTCCCGTCCCGCCAGAATGGGATAATCTGTCCTCTCCGTCTTACCAATCGCCTCTTCAGGCGATAATCCCCTTGCCTTTATAATGATTTCTTCAGACTCTAAATGGTGTGTTTCTAATACTTTTTTAAATCTATCCACTAACAGAGAAAATAATTCTTTTTCGTTCATCTTTATGCTCCTTCCATTCCCAGAAAATGATGTATAGACTCGCTTCCATAAGGCTCAAACAGCGTATCCGGCGTTCTCACCGCACACATTTTCCCCGACTCCATAATACCGATCCGATCCGCCAGCAGCGATGCCTCTTCAAAGTCATGGGTCACAAAAATAATCGGACACCGATACTTCTTTTTAACTGCACGGATCTGTTCATATAAGCTTTTCTTAGTTGCCGGATCCAGCGCACTGAAGGGCTCATCCAGCAGCAGCAGTTTTGGCTCTGTAACCAGTGCCCGCGCCATGGCCGTCCGCTGTTTTTCTCCGCCGCTGAGGGTCCCCGGATACTGGCTCAGCCGATGATCAATGGCAAAGATCTGTGCAATCTCCTTCACCTTTTTCTCAATAGAAATTCTTCCTTCTTTTCGCATTTTCAAACCATATGCAATATTTTTATAAACCGTCATGTGAGGAAAAAGGCCGTAATCCTGATATACAAAACTGATTCGGCTGCGCTCTACAGGCACTTCCCTAACAGAAACGCCATCCACCAGAATATGGCCTTCGCCGTCTTTATAAAGGCCTGCTATGGATTCCAGCAGCATGGTTTTTCCCGAGCCTGTTTTCCCCAGAATCGCAAAAATTTCTCCTTCTTCCACAGTCAGTTCTATAGACTCCAGGGAAAAAGTGCCTCGCTTTAATCCATAATCTTTAATTACAACTCTCCCCATAGTTACTCTCTCCTTACTTTCCTGCTTTTTTTCTCCAGCATCCCGGTGGTCAGCATAGTAACCATTGCAATCACAATCAGGATGGAAGCCGATGCCATTGCCATGTCATTATCACCTGTAGATATGTTTAAGTAAATACTTGCCGGCAGCGTTTCTGTCACCATTCGTGTTACCCCCACCAGCATAAGTGTTGCACCAAACTCGCCCATTCCTCTGGACCAGGCCAGAATACAGGCTGATAAAATCTCTCTTCTGCAAAGTCCAAGTGTAATGGTTCGAAATCTTTGCCATTCACCAGCTCCCAGTGTTCCTGCAACGAATTCAAGCCTCCGGTCAACATCGCCAAATGCCGATGTCATCATTTTAATGACAAAGGGCAGGTTGACCATAAGCTGCGCCATTATAATCCCCTTCGGGTCAAAGACAATGCGAAAACCAAGCTCTTTTAGAAATTGACCCGGTGGAGAGGAAAAAAGAATCAGAAGGCACAAACCCAGCACCAAATATGGCATGGACAGCGGTACAGAAAGAACCGCCTCCATAATTCGCTTTCCCGGAAATTCTTTTCGTGTCAACACATAAGCACAAGGAAGCGCCGTTAAAATGCAGATACCAGTGGATAAAACAGATGTCACAAGGCTCAGTTTTATAGAAAACCGTACTTCTTGGGACAGCAGTGCTTCTTTCAAAGAGGCCATACCTCCAACAACTACGACAAAAAGGCTGGCCCCTATAAATAGGGTAACCAGCACAAGCAATACCATCGCCAGCCTTTCAAACCAAAGAGATTTACCTTTCATTTCTCACAGTCTCTATCAGCTATACCAGCTCGTATCCGAATTGGCTCCAGATATCTTTTGCTTCTTGAGAATCCAGATATTCTTCAAAGGCTGTCAGAGTCTCTTTGTCTTTTGTTGTAGACAGGGAAGCTGCAGGGATGGTTTTGATGTATTTTTTCATTTCTTCCATATCTACGACTTCTATGTCGTCACCTTTTACATTCTCTTTCCAGACAATCGCCGCTTCAGCTTCGCCTGCTGCAAGGGCTGTCGTCATCTGCGGCGCTGTTGTTGTTGCAGCTGCCAGCTTTACTTTATCCTTAATCTTTGTGTCAGCAAAAATCTTGTTTGCGATTTTTCCGATTGGTGTTGCTTTTGGATCTCCAATGAGCACACTCACGCCCTCTTTTGTAAGATCCTTCAATTCGGTGATATTTTTCGGGTTCCCGCTCTGCACAGCCACAACAGGAATGTGCTTAACCAGATCCTTCTGCTTTGTTACCAGTTCTTTTACAGGCTTCACCTCTTCTGCTGATCCGGCAATAAACATATCCCCCTCTTTGCTTGTATTAATCTGCGTCTGAATCTGCGCCGCATTGGCAAATGTAACTTTCATTTCACATCCGGTTTTCTTTTGAAATGCATCTGCAATCTTCTGGAACGGTTCTTTCATGCCTGCTCCGCAGTAAATCATCAGGCTTTTCCCATCCAACTGCTTCGCTGCCTCTGCCTGCGTTTCTGCCTTTGCCTCCTCCTTCTGACCGCTGCCGCATCCTGCCAGCAGGGATACAGATAAAATCAGTACCGTTAACATTACCAGTAATTTTTTCATTTTCATAACTCCTTCTTTTATTTGTTGTTTTGTCAGTATAGCACTTTATCCCCACAAAGTATGTTGTCACAAAAACATTTGGAACAGAAAAATGAAATAATGGGATTAAGAAAAGTTTCCTTTATATCCAGAAACAGCTGCAGTATACTGAATATGAGACTATGGAACGCTGGTTAAGCAGAATGGAGGAACGCTATGCAATATCTAACTCATTATGACTCCCCGCTGGGGTCCATCACCCTTGCCGGTGACGGAACAGTTCTGACTGCTCTGTGGTTTGACGGGCAAAAATATGACCGTGATATATTAGAGCCTGATGCTGTGGAAACAGATCTTTCTCGTTTCCCGAAAACCCGGAAGTGGCTGGATCTTTATTTTCAGGGAAAGGATCCGGGTTTTTTTCCGCCGCTTAAGGTAATCGGTTCTGATTTCCGAAAAGTTGTAGCCCATATTATGATGGAGATTCCTTTTGGGAAAACCATGACATATGGGCAAATTGCTGCAGAGGCTGCAAAACGTCTCGGCCGCAGCAGTATGTCTGCACAGGCAGTGGGCGGTGCAGTAGGGCGCAATTCCATTTCTGTAATTATTCCCTGCCACCGGGTTGTAGGCACAAATGGAAGTCTCACCGGTTATGCAGGGGGGATCGAAAAAAAGGTGCAGCTGCTTACGCTGGAAAAGGTGGATATGTCCGGGCTGTTTGTTCCTGATAAGGGTACTGCGCTGTAAGCATGGATTTGTTCAGTCGCTTTACGAACGGCTGCGGAGCATGCCCTCTTATTTCGGATATTTGCGAAAATGATACATTAAAATAACCCCCGATTCCAAGGGTTGGAATTCGGGGGTTTCCACACGAATGTGAGTTGAGCCTGTTTGCCTCGCCGGGATAGGTTTCTGAGCCGTAAAGCACCACGGACTGAAGTCCTGTGCTTCTGACTGGGAACCTTCCAACGACTCGTTCCTCGCCGGGATAGGTTTCCCTATCTCTTTGAGAACTGGCTTGCTCTTCTTGCTTTTTTGAGACCGTATTTCTTTCTTTCTTTCATTCTGGAGTCTCTTGTCAGGAATCCTGCTGCTTTCAGAGATGGTCTGTATGCCTCTCTGTCTGCTTCGCACAGTGCTCTTGAAATACCGTGTCTCAGAGCACCTGCCTGACCGGTGTAACCACCGCCTTTTACAGTTGCGATTACATCGAATTTGCCTTCGCATCCTGCAATTTCAAAAGGTCTCTTTACTTCTCTCTTTACGATTTCCAGTGCCATGTAATCGTCCAGAGACTTGCCGTTTACAGTTACATTTCCAGTACCAGGGATTAATCTCACTCTAGCAACTGAAGACTTTCTTCTTCCTGTTCCGTAATACTGCGTTTTTGCCATTGTTCAATTCCTCCCTTCTCTTAAATATCCAAAACTTCCGGCTTCTGAGCTGCATGCTCGTGTTCCGGACCTGCATAAACCTTTAACTTCTTGTACATCTGTCTACCCAGCTTGCCGTTTGGCATCATGCCCTTTACTGCGTGTCTTACCACTTCAGTCGGGTGCTTTTCCATCAGCTGTTCAAATGTAACTTCTCTCAGACCGCCCGGATAGCCGGTGTGTCTCTTGTAAATCTTTTCTTTTCTCTTCTTTCCGGTTACTTCCACCTTGTCTGCATTGATGATGATTACATAATCACCGCAGTCTACATGCGGAGTGTAAGTCGGCTTGTTCTTACCTCTCAGAACTGCTGCAACCTGTGAAGCCATTCTTCCGAGGTTCTTGCCTTCTGCGTCAACAACGTACCATTTACGTTCAACTTCATGAGGCTTTGCGATAAATGAACTCATTTCTTCTTCCTTTCTACCTACTGGGATCCTGCGGATCTGGTTCGGCTCTGTCTACTGGGATCCTGTGGATCTGGTTCGACGAACTAAAACAATTAGCCGCACTCGCGCGGACGGATTCCCATCCTGCTTATGCGAAAAACAGTGCTGCATGCGCAACACGAAATTATTTTACACCTGCTGTCTGTGAAAGTCAAAGGTTTTTTCCTGAATTTCAACCCTTTTTATGCGAAAAGGGCTCCAGCCGATTTCTTACACAGTCAGTGACGGAGCAGAATAGGTTCTGCCTGCCAGCTCCGAATCCAGCAGGTACAGACTTTTCGCATCTCCTCCGAAGAGTTCAAATCTGCTTACAAGTCCGTTTGCAGTATCCTCTTCTTCTGCCTGCTCTTTTACAAACCAGTCTAAAAACTGCATTGTGCGGAAGTCTTTAGCCTGATATGCCGTATCATAAATCTCATGAATCCATCCGGTTACCAGACGTTCATGCTCAGCTGCCGCTTTGAGGGGATCGATAAATTCCTTGTATTCTTTGTCCGGTTTTCTGATGGTTTCTAACGTTACGGACTGTCCGTTCTGCTGCAGATACTCCATAAACAGAATTGCATGATCTTTTTCTTCCTGCGCCTGAATCTTGTACCAGTTGTGGAATCCATCCAGGTTCTGATCTTTGTAGTAGTTTGCCATATCTAAATACAAATAGGCAGAATAAAATTCTTTGTTTACCTGATCATTTAACAGCTCAATTACTTTCTCTGATAACATCTTCATCTCTCCTTCGTTTCGCAATTTCAATTAACCTTGTGTTTTATTATAACGTACTTTTCTTTAATTGCCTACGTCTTCTCAAAAAGTCAGCGCCTCCCGATTTTTTTGTCGTGAAGCGCTGACTTATTTCTTAAGCACTCATATCAAGTTTTGAAATCTACATCATTCCCGGCATTCCGCCGCCCATTCCTCCCATTGGAGGCATGCCTGCACCGTCTTCAGACGGAACATCAGTTACACCTGCTTCTGTAGTCAGGAGCATTGCAGAAGCGGATGCGGCATTCTGTAATGCAGATCTTGTAACCTTGGCAGGGTCTACGATACCTGCATCAATCATATTCATATATTCTTCATTTGCAGCATTGAATCCCACGCCTGCTTCGCTGCTGATTACCTTTGCAACTACTACACTTCCTTCAAATCCTGCGTTTTCGGCAATCTGTCTAACCGGTTCTTCCAGAGCTCTCTGAATAATAGCGGCACCTGTCTTTTCATCACCTGCAAGATCTTTCACATATTTTGCAACTGCCGGAATTGTATTGGCCAGAGCCACGCCTCCTCCGGATACGATACCTTCTTCAACTGCTGCCTTTGTTGCATTCAGTGCATCTTCAATACGCAGCTTTCTTTCTTTCAGTTCTGTTTCTGTTGCTGCTCCAACCTTGATAACAGCTACACCGCCGGACAATTTAGCCAGTCTTTCCTGTGTCTTTTCTTTATCAAAATCAGAAGTGCTTTCTTCAATCTGCGCTTTCAACTGGTGCACTCTTGCTTCTATTTCTTTTGCAGCGCCTGCGCCATCTACGATTACTGTATTTTCTTTGTCTACTTTGACTGTCGCTGCAGTACCCAGCATATCTAAAGTGGCTTCCTTAATATCATATCCCACTTCTTCAGAAATCACAGTACCGCCTGTCAGGATTGCGATATCTTCCATCATTGCTTTTCTTCTGTCGCCGAATCCAGGCGCTTTTACTGCTACGCAGTCAAATGTACCCTTCAGCTTGTTAACAACAATAGTTGCAAGTGCTTCGCCTTCCAGATCTTCGCAGATGATCAGCAGCTTTCTTCCCTGCTGTACTACCTGTTCCAGAATAGGGAGCAGATCCTGAATATTGGAGATTTTCTTATCTGTCAGCAGGATATATGGATTTTCCAGTACAGCTTCCATCTTTTCTGTATCTGTTACCATGTATGCGGACAGGTATCCTCTGTCAAACTGCATACCTTCTACTACATCCAGCGTTGTTCCCATGGATTTTGCTTCTTCCACTGTAATAACGCCATCTTTTCCTACTTTTTCCATTGCCTCTGCAATCAGTGCACCGATCTTTTCATCAGCTGCAGATACAGAAGCTACCTGTGCAATGCTTTCTTTGCTGTCTACTTCTTTGGACAGCTTCTTGATTTCGTCTACTGCTACATCAACGGCTCCCTGGATCCCTCTTTTCAGCACCATCGGGTTTGCCCCTGCTGCTACATTTTTGAAGCCTTCTTTAATGATGATTTGTGCCAGCAGTGTTGCGGTTGTTGTACCGTCACCGGCTACATCATTTGTCTTCGTAGCCACTTCTTTTACCAGCTGTGCACCCATATTTTCAACAGCATCTTCCAGTTCAATTTCTTTTGCAATTGTCACACCGTCATTTGTAATGAGCGGTGAGCCGAATTTTTTATCAAGAAGGACGTTTCTGCCTTTTGGTCCTAATGTAATCTTTACAGTATCTGCAAGTTTGTCGACCCCTGCCTGCAATTTTCTTCTGGCGTCTTCACCATAATGTAATTCCTTTGCCACTTTCAATACCTACCTTTCTCTATTTACTCCACGATTGCCAGAACATCTCTCTGCGCTAAAATCGTATATTCTTCACCCTGATATTTAATCTCTGTTCCTGCATACTGAGAGAAGATTACTGTATCCCCTACTTTTACTTCCATCTTTTCATCTTCTGTTCCGGGTCCCACTGCAAGAATCTCTGCCATCTGCGGTTTCTCTTTTGCCTGCCCAGGCAAAACAATGCCACTTGCAGTCTTTTCTTCTGCTTCCAATCGCTTAATCACTACTCGGTTGCCCAACGGCTTGATTCCAAAACTCATAGTTTCATCTCCTTCGCTTTTATCATTATATTTCATTTCCCTTTTGTTAGCACTCACTCTTTACGAGTGCTAACTATAATTTAATACTTTCACTTACGATTGTCAACCGGTTTTTTCAATTTTTTCACAACATAGGTAAAAAAAAAGCAGCTTTTACTTGCTCCTTATATAATAAAATAAGTACTGCTGAGCAAAGCCGCTGTATTGTCCGAAATTTTTTTGTGCAAATTCTTTCATTTGTCCGGGTGTTTCCAGACCATATAATTCTTTCATCACTTTTTTTACCCATACATCAATGGGAAAGCTGGCATACTGACCCATGGAAAACAGCAGGATGCAATTGGCAACCTTTGGCCCTACTCCGCAAAAACGAGTTATGTACTGAAAGGCCTCCTCATAAGCGACACCTTCTCCTCCCATTTGCTCCAGCTTTTCCAGGCCGTCTTCCACTACCTGCCTTGCCGTTTCGATAAGGTATTTTGCCCGGTATCCCAGCCTGCACACTTCCAGCTCCTCCGGCTTCAAAGCAGCCAGCGTTTCCGGCTGAGGTACGCTGTAATAAACCCGTCCTCTGCAGATGCCTGCCTTTTCGCCAAAATTTTCGCACAGCAGCCGGATGCATTTTTTAATTCTGGGAATATGATTATTCTGCGAAATAAGAAAGGAAAGAATCGTTTCCCATTTGTCCTGCTGCAGAAGGCGAATTCCATAGCCATATTGTATGGCACGTTTCATAACATCGCCTGTTTTTTCCAGCGTCTCTTTTATTTCACCATAGCTGCGGTGCAGATCCAGATACTTTTCCCAGAAGAGACGGGATTCTTCACCCACGCCCCCTGTTTCCTCACTGATAAGGAGAGTTCCTTCTCCCGGTGCTCCACCCTCTTGCTGCGTAAACTGCAAGTTTGCCGCATGACTTCCGGCAATCCCGGTATAACTTCCGTCCGTCTCTTTCTCCCAGCGAAAAGCCTGGCCACAGTCAAAAATATGATCCAGATGAAAATCTTTTACATAAATCCTGAGATTCTCTTCCATTTATTTCAGCCCCCGTATTTCAACATCAAAACGATTCACATTAAAAGCCGTCATTTTTTCAATCTGTTCTGCAGCAGTTTCCTGCAGCTTTCTTGCTGCATCCATAATGTTGTATCCATACTTCATGCTCAAAAGCGCTGTGATCTCCACACCTTCCGGCGCAGTAATCATCAGTACACGCAGGACACTCTCCACACCCTCTGTCTCTTGCGCAGCACATTCGACAATATCGCTGAATACTTTGTCGGAAAGTTTATAATCGCCCAAATAGCTGTATGTAGGACGTACTACCGATTTTTCTGCAAAATTCCCTTTGTTTGCACTCCACTCTTTAAAGATCAGAAGCGGCGACATAAAGTATCCTGAAAACTGACGCTTCAGCTGAAAAGATGGTGCCGGAATTACATGTTTTCCAAGTT
>CAUWJW010000015.1:0-18025 GCA_963558985.1 uncultured Clostridia bacterium
AATAATCATCCCTTTCGTTCCTACAGCTTTGGATCCTCTCAAAACGCCGTAATACTCTGTCTTACCGTCACTGTTCAATTTCTGCCAGATTTTGTAGCCCTGCTTTGTTTTCATGGTATCCTCAATGGTTTGTCCCAACTCCTTAGCAAGTACATCTCCGGTATTTCCTTTTTGTGTGATGATCAAAGGATAATCTGATGTTTTAGAGGATGATGAATTGGAATGAAGGGATAAAAACAGGTCATATCCCTTTGAGGCCGTTCCTCTGCTGTAAACAGACAGATCTTTTCCCTGACTGCTGCGGGTTGCACCTACATAAAATCCATTATATTCATTGAGCTCATTTTTTAAATAATTATGAAGTTTCCATGTCATCTGGGATTCGTAGTAGCTTGGATATACGGGGCTTCTGTTGTAGTTAGCATAATGCCCTGCATCCAGCATAACTTTAATCTCTTTTTGGAAATAAGCTTTTACCTCATGATCTTTATCAATATTTTTAAAACTGTAGCTGTATTTTTCCCCTACTGATTTTCCATCTACTTTTAGATCCGACAGGTAGTAGCCTTCCTTTGCCTCTGCAGTAATAGTCTTTGTTCCGTTTTCCTCTACACTGCATGCAGCTGTAATCGTACCTCTTGTTTTGTAATTCACCGAAGTAGTAATTTTGTATGTTTTCAGTTTCTCAAAAACAACAGTCAGCACAGTGTCTGCCTTTACCGTAAATTGACCTGAAATTCGGGTGTACGGATCTTCAATCTGCTGCTCCTCTTCTCCCGCTTTAATGGACATAATCTTGTATCCTTCCGCAGGTTCAATAGTATAAGCAACGGTTTCTCCCTCATTTGCCAGTTCTTTGTCTACCGATACTGTGCCCCCCTCTTTCGGTTCCACAGAAGTCTGTATCTGACACTGAGCTGTGCCATTGACTGCTTGAGATTTTGCCTGCAGATCTTGCGATTCTGCCTGCACATCTAATGTTTTTGAATCTGCAGTTTTATTTTCTTCTGCTTCCAGAGATTCTGACGTTTCTGCAGCTGTCGCTTTCTCTGCTGATTCATTTTCTGTCTGTACTTTCTGTACTGAAGCCTGTGACTGTGCAAAGACACCTGGGGCAAAAGAAAACACAGACGCAGCCATGCAACCTGCCATAAGCACACTGATTATCCTGTTTCTTCTCTTCATTATGTTTACCTCATTAATCCATTTTTTTCCTACAACGATATGTAAAGATATGTATATTATAAATACAAATTCCTTATTTTTCAAGGATTTTGTTAAATTTATCAAGAAAGCACTTCCATATCAGCAGTAATTTTTCTTTATTTTTCATAAAATATTATGTAAACTACACTCTTTCAAATTCCAAAAATATCTTACCTCCGCTGTTTTCTGCATAATAAAAATCAAATTAAAAGAGAATCGCTGCTGCGATTCTCTTCAAGTTACCAATATTTTAATTAAGCTTCGGAAGCAACAACTTCCTTACCGTCGTAGTAATTACAATTTGGGCAAACTCTATGTGGAAGCTTAGGCTCATGACACTGCGGACAGATTGAAACTCCCGGTGCTGTCATCTTCATATTTGGTGATCTTCTTTTATCTCTTCTTGCTTTTGATGTTTTCCTCTTAGGTACTGCCATTTTCTACACCTCCTTTTTGCTCATTTGTGTATTATCACATTGCAACTTCTCAATTATATAGTTAGTTGGACGAAATGTCAACCAATTATTTAAATTAGATGTGCACTTTACAAAGGTTATAAGTATCTCTTGCAATCATCAGCTCTTCATTTGTAGGAATCAGGATAATTTTCACTCTGGAATCATCTCTGGAAATAATCATTTCTTTTCCTCTTACCTTGTTTTTAACAAGATCCAGCTTGATTCCCAGGTTACCCATATCATTACAAATAATATCTCTCATGGAAATATCATTTTCACCGACACCTGCAGTAAATACAATCGCATCTACACCGTTCATTTCTGCAATGTAAGCCCCAATATAGGATCTTACTTTATGTGCAAATACCTTAATAGCCAGCAGTGCTCTTTCATTTCCTTCTGCTGCTGCAGCTTCTAAATCTCTAAAGTCGCTGGATACGCCGGAAATTCCCAGTACACCGGATTTCTTATTTAAGATTTCGTTTGCTTCTCCCTGCGCAAGATTTTCCTTTTCTCTGATATAAGTAACAATTGCCGGGTCAATATCTCCGGATCTTGTTCCCATTACCAGACCTTCAAGCGGTGTGAATCCCATGGAAGTATCCATACAAACACCACGCTTGATTGCAGATACGGACGCACCGTTTCCTAAGTGGCAAGTAATGATTTTTAAATCTTTGATATTCACGTTCAGAATATCAGATGCTCTCTCTGCTACATATTTATGGCTTGTTCCATGGAAACCATATCTTCTGATGCCATATTTTTCATAGTATTCATAAGGAATGGCATAGATATAGGATTCTGGAGGCATAGTCTGATGGAAAGCAGTGTCAAATACAGCTACCATCGGAGTATTCGGCATCAGTTCCTGACAAGCTGCGATACCTAAAAGGTTAGGCGGGTTGTGAAGAGGTGCCAGTTCCACACACTCTTCCAGAGCAGCCAGAACGGAATCATCGATAATCACAGATTCTGCATACTTTTCTCCTGCATGAACAACACGGTGACCTACAGCCCCGATTTCGCTCATATCTTTTACAACACCGTGATTTTCATCAATAATGGCATCCAGTACATGTCCAATGGCATCTTTGTGGTTTTCCATCGGTGTTACCAGTTTAAACTTATCCATTCCGATTTTTTCGTGGGTGATCACGGAACCTTCCATTCCGATTCTTTCTACAAGTCCTTTTGCTTCCAGAACTTCATTGGTCATATCAAGTACCTGGTATTTCAGTGAAGAACTACCGCAGTTGATAACTAATACTTTCATTCAAATTTTCCTCCATCCTCTGATTTTAAAAATAACATTATTATTATAATCTCCTTTAACAGGATTTTCAAGCGGTTTGTCTTATTCCTGAGGCTGAATATATGGATGCACCACCCGGTCACAGGTGTGATACAAGTTTTCGCCTGTAAGCACATGATAAATATCCGATGCCAGCATGTCATACTGAAGCAGTGGCGGAAGGACATTCTGCTTGTTTATATTTGTAATAACCGGAATTTCCGCCGTCTTTTTTATTTGTCTCAAAAGCTGCATACCTTTAGTTCCGGCAGCTAGCACCCTGGCATAATAGGCATCTTGAAAATCACCCAGTCCCATGACTGTCTGACACAAAATCCGACTGATTCTGGTTTTCGGATACCGCTTTGAACTGATACACGCTATCAGCTCTTCCAAACTGCCTGTGGTACGCACCATACTTTTTATCCGATTTTCCAGCCCTTCACTTACAGAACAGATCTTCGACAATTCTTCTGTACTGCTCCTCAAAATGACAGTGCGGATCAGATCAAAATAGCGCTGTTTATCTGCATACGGCGCTTCACGAAGCAGCCGGACGGCAGGCGCAGGCATGTACACTTCCCTCTCAGCTTCGCCTAAATGATTCCTGATAGCAGTTGCACTTGCGAATCGATCCGCCGGTTCAGGGTCCAAATAACCAGGACCTTTTCGGTTTACCATAACAGGTATTATGGTACTTCCGGTTTTTTTCAGTTGTTTTAAATACTCCAGAGCTAAAATATTGTTAGGTGTTATAGCTAAAGCCGCCATCTCCGCGCCCAGACGTTCCTTTAACCATTCTTCCTTTGCCTTAGCATAAGAAATGCCGGTCCGCAAAAAATGCTTCAAAGCCCTATCCTCTTCCCAGTGTGCTTCTGCAATAGACATCAGACTGTTCAAATTCCCCGCTTCAGCTCCAAACCCCAAATGCGTCACACATCCGAGACCCTGCAGGATTCCAATTCCACCTTTCGCAAAAAACTCTGCACTGTTTACTGCATAAGCAAAGGGAAGCTCTAAAACCAGATCTATTCCGCATTCTACCGCTGCCCGACTTCTCGCCCACTTATCCATAACGGCAGCTTCCCCCCGCTGGGTAAAATTCCCGCTCATCACTGCCACGACAAAATCGGCCTCTGCCTCACTTCTGCACTTCTGAAGATGATACAAATGGCCGTTGTGAAAAGGATTATATTCTGCAATGATTCCTAAAACTTTCATAGCAACATCATAACATAATGCCGGCAAGAAAAAAAGCGATTATTCCGGAAAGAATGCTGTGGGTCAGTTTTGTGAGTACAAAATACGCAAGCCTTATTCCTGAACCTGAAAGCATACTCATTGACTGTCCCAAAACCGACAGTCCACCCCAGGATAAAAGCACCGCAGACAGCACACACTTCATTGTCATGCTCACTTCTGCACATTCTGCTACTGCCCCGCATCCGAGTGTCATTTCAAAAAAACCTTTCATCATACCTTTGAGCCATGGCTCCTGTACCCAGGAAAGAAGTCCTCCCAGATGTATCAGATCAGTCAGAAACATAAACAATATGATATAAGCTAAAATAATTGCCAAAGACTTAAAAGCTGATAAAACCGCCTCTGTAAAAAGTTCCAGAACCTCTTTGTTTCTGACCGAACCGGATACAGAGGATGGATGTCTTCCCCTGAAAAACAGAGAATAAATAATTCCATTTGCTGCAGCGCCCAGATAATGGGATGCTGCTATAAGGATTCCTGCACCGGCAGAGCCCAGCATTCCGACTCCTACAGCACCTACCATAAAGGCAGGACCTGAAGTACTGCAAAAACTAATAAGTCGCTTTGCTTCTGTCTGAGTAATTCTCTTTTCCCTTCTCATATCTCCAATAATTTTAGCACCCATCGGATATCCGGACAAAACACTCATTGCAAAAGGAAATAAACTTGGCCGTACGAAAGAAACTGCTCCGACAGCATTTAAAAAATTGGCGCATATAAAGAAGGGAAGCAAAGCCGGCAGCACGCTGCTTGCCCACAGAGAAATCCCCTTTTGTGCAGAACAGACAGCAACCGAAGGAAATATAACCATAAGCAGACAAAGGACTGCTGCTGCGCTTCCGGCAATCATGTAATTTCTTTTTCTCACAAATAAAATATCCATGGTAATAAGTATTCTTAAAACCATGGATATATGTACTTTTTTTCGAGTTTATAAAGTGTTTCTCAGTTCGATCCTCTTTCCTCTTCTGCATAGGATTCTTCCGGCATGGCATCATCTGCCCCGCTCTGCGTACGGTAAGCCATGTCTTTAATTTCGTCCCGATTGCTGGAAAGGGTTTCATTAATATCCTGAAACGTTTTTTCAATGGAGTTGAACATATCTCCAAAATAAAGACTGTTAAGCTGTTCCATCTTTTCCTGAAAACTGAACAAAATACTGTCTACATATTCGTATGTGCTCATTTTCAGCTGTTTTGCCGTTTCCTCAGTAACGCGCATCAACTCATCAGCCCTCATTTTAGCCTTAACAGTTATATCGCTGTTTTCCACAAGCGCTTCTGCCTGTCTCTTGGCGTCTGCAATCACTGCTTCATATTCCTTCTTTGCTTCTGCAATAATCCGCTCTCTTTCGTTTTTAATCCACTGTGCCTGCTGGATTTCATCAGGCAGTTCCAATCTGATCTCTCTGACAATCTCTAATAACTCCTGAGCATCAACCATGATTTTGCCAGTCAGCGGGAACCCGGAGGCCGTGTCCACGATTTCTTCGATTTCTTCTAATAATTCTAATACTTTCATTATATCCTCCCTAAACCTTATTTTTCTTATCCATGTATTCTAAAATCGCTTCCGGGATCAGGCCGTCTACGCTCCCTCCCAGAGAATGAACCTCTTTGATCATGCTGGAACTCAGAAATGAATACTGCGGATTTGTCATTAAAAAAATTGTTTCTACACTTTCCCTGTACAGCCGCGCATTCATCTGCGCCATCTGAATCTCATATTCAAAGTCCGTTGTTGCCCGAAGGCCTCTGACCACTACATCAAATCCGTTAGCATTCACATAATCAGCAAGCAGTCCTGAAAAATGATCGACCTTTACGTTATGCAAATCTGCCGTCACTTCCCGAATCATCTGTTCCCGTTCTTCAAGCGAAAACAGAGAGTTCTTTGAAGGATTGAAGATCACACCGACCACCAACTCATCGTAAAGTCTGGATGCTCTGCTGATAATATCCATATGTCCGTTGGTCAAAGGATCAAAGGACCCTGTATACAGTGCTTTCTTTGTCATATTGCTTTTCTCCATATATCTTTCATCTATTGTATCATAAGAATATCGTGCATATCAACCATAGATTGATATTACAACGGTTCCGTACTTTCTTTCTTTTAGTTTTTCAAATCCGCCAAGCTGCTGAGGCAGACTTTCTTCACGTCTGTGCTCTGCTATAATTCTCCCGCCTTCTGCCAGCAGTCCATATTGAGAAATCAGCTGAAAACAGTCAGGAAGCATATCCTTTCCATAAGGCGGATCCAGAAATATCACATCTACTTCCCCTTCCATCCTTGCTAAAACCTTTCGAAAATCTCCTGCCAGCACTGTAGAATATTCCTCTGCTCTGCAGTAGGCAATATTCTGCCTCAAAAGACGCAGACTTTCTCTGGAGCTGTCTGCAAACCAGCAGTGCTGCGCCCCGCGACTCAAAGCCTCCAGTCCCAAATTTCCGGTTCCCGCAAAAAGATCCAGCACTCTGCTGTCGCAGATTTCATTGGTCAGGATACTGAATACCGCTTCCTTTACCTTATCAGACGTTGGTCTTATTTTATCATCAAGGGGGGAGTAAAGTCTCCTACCCTTGTAATCTCCTGCAATAATTCGCATTTTCTCACCTCACAATGATGTATTGTATCATATCACAGCCCATCTGACCAGAACCATGAAAAAAAATATCCACCGAATTTCTGATCCGATGGATATTTTCCATAAGCTTTAAAGACAGTTTCTTAACACTATTTTCCTGCTAACTGCTGTTCTGCCATTTCAACTAACTTCTTAGTCATATAACCGCCGACATAACCGTTTTCTCTTGCAGTCAGGTTTCCTTTGTCAGTCTGGTCATAGTTGGCCATCCCCAGTTCATTGGCAACTTCTGTTTTTAAATTTTTTAAAGCCGGTTTTGCACTAACATTCATCTTATCCTGTAATGACATGTTATTGTACCTCCTAATTGTTTGTTATTATTTGTTATTTTCCTGCTAACTGCTGCTCTGCCATTTCGACTAGCTTCTTAGTCATATAGCCGCCGACATAACCATTCTGTCTTGCAGTCAGGTTTCCCTTATCAGCCTGGTCATAGTTGGCTAATCCCAGTTCGCTTGCAACTTCGGTCTTTAAATTTTTTAAAGCCGGTTTTGCACTTGTGTTCATCTTATCCTGTAATGACATGTTATCTTCACCTCCTGTACGCTATTAATTTAACCCGGCTCCGATAAAGTATGTCATGCAATAATTTCTTTTATTTCCGACTTCTGGAATTTTACAGTTTCAGCGCAAAATCACATCCAAACAATTTCAGGATACGCTTCTTTATTCCGGCATACCGGTATGTCTCTAAAAAAGGATCCTCTTCTATAATCGCCTCTGCCTCTTTTTTTACATCTTCTAAAATTTTTAAATGGCGGGCCAAATCCGCAATAACCAGATCCGGTACACCGTGTTGCCTGGTTCCGAAAATTTCTCCCGGTCCTCTCAGCTTCAGATCCTGCTCTGCAATATAAAAACCATCTTGTGATGCTTCCATGATCTCTGCCCGCTTTTGTGCTACTTCCGAACTTTTTTTAGAAATCAGAATACAGTAGGACTGCTCAGTTCCTCTTCCTACTCTGCCCCGCAGCTGGTGGAGCTGAGCCAGACCAAAACGCTCACTATTCTCCACTACCATAACGGTAGCATTGGGCACATTAATCCCAACTTCAATTACCACAGTAGAAACCAGCACCTGAATCTCATTTTTATAAAATCGATTCATAATCTCATCTTTTTGCTGCTGTTTCATAGCTCCATGAAGCAAGGCTGTTGTATAAGAGGAAAACCGGCTTTTCAGTTCCTCGTAAACTTCTTCAGCCGATCTTACATCCAGCGATTCGGATTCCTCAATAAGCGGTGTGACTACATAAGCCTGCCTCCCTTTTTTCAGCTCTTTTTCCACAAAATCATAACATTCATCCCGAAGGCGGTCATTTACTGCCCTTGTTTGAATCGCCTGTCTGCCCGGCGGCAGCTGGTCGATTGCAGAAACATCCAGGTCACCGTACAAAATAACTGCCAGTGTTCTCGGTATTGGAGTGGCCGTCATAACCAGAATATGGGGATCCCGTCCCTTTTCACTGAGGGCGGTTCTCTGTTTTACACCAAAACGGTGCTGTTCGTCTGTTACAACCAGACCAAGATCAGAAAAAATCACACCCGGCTGTATGACTGCGTGTGTACCCACTAAGATGCCAATTTCACCCTGCGCAAGTTCTTCCAGCACTTTTTTCTTTTCCTTTGCCGTCAGGCTTCCGGTCAAAAGCCCCACCTTTATGCCGTAAGGTGCAAAATTTTTTTTGAAGCCTTCATAATGCTGCTTTGCAAGAATCTCTGTAGGTGCCATCATAACGCCCTGATACCCGTTTTTTACAGTTTTGTACAAGGCAATTTCGGCCACCGCCGTCTTTCCGGAGCCAACATCTCCCTGAACAAGCCTGTTCATCACCTTTCCTGACTCCATATCCGCCATAATCTCCGATACCACTTTTCTCTGCGCTGCTGTCAGTTCATAAGGCAGCCCTTCTATATAGCGATTTTCCTCTCCGTCTATCAAAAGCTTCAATCCCTGTCTGCCCGCAAGAGACCTATATTTTGCTGCCAGAAGACCAGTCTGCAGCACTAAAAGCTCATCGAAGACCAGACGGTACTTCCCTTCAAGGAGTTTTTGCTTTTCACTTGGAAAATGAACTTGTGAAAAGGCATATTCCAGACTGCAGAGACGATTTCTTTCTATGATTTCCTGCGGAAGATATTCTTCGGTTCCTTCAAGACATGAAAGAACTGCTTTCTGCCAGCTTCGCATTTCCTTCTGGCGGATCCCTGAAGTCAGAGGATAAACCGGCAGAATCCCCTGCATGTCCTCTGTGCCTTTTAAATTGCAGTCCGGATGCACCAGCTGCATTTTTCCTGAATTAGACACCGGTTTTCCGTAAAAATAATAATCCTGTCCTTGTTTTAATGTTTTTGCCAAATAGCCGGCATTAAAAAAAACGACTTCCAGTTTTCCACTGTCATCGCTGATAAGAAGCCGTAAAATCTGCTTTCTTCCTCTTCTGAAAGGCTCAGAGACAATCCTCAGGAGTCTTCCCCTGATAAGCGCAGGTTTGCCTTCCTTAATATCCGAAACAGGGGTAACGGATCTGCGGTCTTCATATTCTCTTGGAAACAGGCAGAGCAGATCTTCAATTGTATAAACCCCTGTTTTTTCCAATGCAGCCTGCTTTTTGGGTCCTATTCCTTTTAGTACACTGACTGAATCTTCGATTTTCATCTATCTTGTCACCTCAATATGGCGCGGTGCAATATTTTTTGAAATCATTCCGGTCACCACTATCGCTACACTGTTTGGTTCCATCCCTGTCATCGTTTTAATCCGGCTGTGAATATCATCTGCCAGCCGATTGGTCACCTGCGTAATACTAGTTCCAAAACGCAGAACCACAAATACCCGAATATCTAAACCATTTTCTGACAGCGTAATTTCCATATTGCTGCTGTCATCTCCATTTCCAATTTTAGGAACAAACTTAGGAACTTTCCCTTTATGATTGGAAAGAATTACTTTTCCATGAAAACTCTTAATCACTTCTGTAATAATTTTTCCAATAATATTTTTCCCCACTGAAATTGTTCCTAAACGGGTTTCCACTGTAAACAAATTGCACCTCCTGGCTGCATGGGAGCTTTTCCCTTTCTTTTTTCTCATTTTAACAAAAAAAACAAGTTTGCACAATGCCGCTTATATAGGCATATACTGGGAAGGGTGATACTATGAATCGAAATCGAGGGAAAAAAAATAAAAGAAAGAAGCCTGCTTCTTCCTGCTCTGATGTGAAATACTTAGGTTTTGTCCTGCTTGTTTTCGGGGTTGTAACAATCTGTGCTTTTGTCCTTCCTGTAAAAGCCTGGATCCTCCTTCTGGGATGTCTGCTTTTGTTTACAGGCATACGCCTTTACTGTAAATAACCCGGATATATTCGGGAGGTTCACCCTTTAGAATGCCTGCCCACGCAAACAAAGCAAAAGACCTGCCTTTAAAGGCAGGTCTGATTTTTCACTAAATGGCACGGTTTACTTTGTTTGACCGGATACATTTGGTACAAACATTTGCTCTTCTTACTGTTCCGTTTTCTTCAATTCGAATGGACTGAATGTTTGCATTCCATTTTCTTCTTGTGTGTCTGTTTGAATGGGACACATTATTTCCGGAAACCTGACCCTTACCACAAATTTCACATTTTCTTGACATTACCGCACCTCCTTTAAGTATCTTAAGCTTTCGCATAATTGCAAATTAATTCGAATGTACTCGAACAAATGACATTATACCACAGGACAAGGTATGGTACAAGTATTTTTTTAATTTTCTTCTTTCCATAAAACAGCCTGCCCTGTTTCCCTTGTCTTTTTCATATCTAGAATTCGCTGGTTCCTGCTTCCCCTAAAAGAAAGTGTCAGGTCTTTTTCCTCTTTTACAAACGGTCCGTCAATAAGCAGATCTGTATATTCCAGCAGCTGTCTTACTGCAGCGTGTTCCTTCCCCATTTCCTTCAATTCTTCATATGTATAACCCGAAAAAGCAACAATATCCAGCTTTTCTCTTTTTTTAATCTCCTCAGCCAGTCTGCAAAAGGCTTCGGGCTGGCAGAAAGGTTCTCCTCCGGTAAACGTAACGCCCGATAACAGAGGGTTTTTATCAATTTCTTCCAGTATACGCTCGATGGAAACTTCTCTTCCCCCTGAAAAATCATGGGTCTGCTGATTATGACAGTCCGGACACCTATGGGGGCAGCCCTGACAGAAGACAGCAAACCGAATGCCCGGTCCATCAACAATCGACTCACGAACAATTCCTGCCAGGCGAATATATCCTGATTCTTCCGTCATATTGCCTCGCTCTCCTTTAATCCGCCAAGATCATGTTTCTCCCGATCTCCTTCTTCTGCTGCTTTTGCATCATTAAAACGATCTACTGTTCCTACCAGGTAGCCTGTAATGCGCCGGATTCTTTCAAATCCTGTATCACTGTCACTTTCAGTTCTATGGCAGTGCGGACATTCGTTGTCAATAATTCCTGTATAACCGCATACCGGATCTCGATCCACCGGATGGTTAATGGAACCGTACCCTACGCCGCTTTCTTTCATGCAGCGAACGATCTGTTCAAAGGCATCCAGATTTTTGCACGGATCTCCATCAAGTTCCACATATGTAATATGTCCGGCGTTGGTAAGTGCATGATAAGGGGCTTCCAGCCGAATCTTGTCGAACGCGGAGATATGATAGTAAACCGGAATATGGAATGAATTTGTATAATATTCTCGATCCGTAACACCTTTGATTTCTCCAAAACGTTCCCGATCCATTCTTACAAACCGGCCGGACAAACCTTCCGCCGGTGTTGCAATTAAGGTATAGTTAAAGCCTGTCCTTTTTGTCGCTTCGTCCATACGTTTGCGCATGAATCCAATAATTTCCAGACCAAGACTCTGGGCTTCTCTGCTTTCTCCATGATGCACACCGATCAGTGCCTTGAGACATTCGGCAAGGCCAATGAATCCCACCGTAAGAGTCCCGTGCTTCAGTACTTCCGCAACAGAATCATTCGGCTTTAATTTGTCCGAATCCAGCCAGATTCCCTGTCCCATTAAGAACGGATAGTTCTTTACTTTTTTCGATGCCTGTATCTTATAGCGTTCCATCAGCTGGTCTTCACACAGCGTCAGTTTTCGATCCAGCTCTTCAAAGAAAAAGTCCACATCGCCGTGAGCTTTGATTGCTATGCGGGGCAAATTAATGGATGTAAAGCTCAGATTGCCTCGACCGCCCACCACCTGTCTCTCTGGGTCATAGGCATTTGCCATAACTCTGGTTCTGCATCCCATATAGGCAACCTCTGTATTATGATCCCCTTCTTTATAATACTGCAGATTGAACGGTGCATCAATAAAGGAAAAATTAGGGAACAGTCTCTTGGCTGAAACTTTGCAGGCCAGTTTAAACAGATCATAATTCGGATCCTGCTTGTTATAGTTGACGCCTTCCTTAATTTTAAAAATATGAATCGGAAAAATAGCAGTTTCTCCATTTCCAAGGCCTGCCTCTGTAGCAAGCATAATATTTTCAGATACCAGCCGGCCTTCCGGAGAAGTATCTGTTCCATAATTGATCGAAGAAAATGGAATCTGTGCTCCTGCACGCGAATGCATGGTATTCAGGTTGTGCACAAACGCTTCCATAGCCTGATATGTCGCTCTTTTGATTTCTTTATCTGCATACTTTGCAGATTTCTGCTGCAGACGCTCAATCTGCACCTCATCACAGAATTCTTTTAAATATTCCTTTTCTTTTTCTTTATATTCACTGTCATCTGCCATAGAAGGAAAAATTCCGTCTTTTTCCATAATTTCTTTTCCGATCGCAGCTGCCTTCTCCACTCCATTTTCAAAATCAAAGAGAAAATCCAGCATTTTGCCCATATTTTTCCAATAAAGTTTCCGATACGTCTTTTTTACGCCATTGGCCATTCCATAGTCGAAGTCAGGGATGCTTTGCCCTCCATGCTGATCATTCTGATTAGACTGAATGGCAATACATGCAAGTGCCGCATAACTCTGAATGTCATTCGGTTCTCTCAGAAAGCCATGTCCTGTGGAAAATCCGTTTTTAAAAAGCTTCTCAATATCAATCTGGCAGCATGTGGTGGTAAGCGTAAGGAAGTCCAGATCATGGATATGAATATCTCCGTTTCGATGTGCTGCAGCATGCTCCGGTTTCAGCACGAACATTTCATAAAACTGTTTGGAGCCCTCTGATCCATACTTTAACATGGTGCCCATCGCAGTATCTCCGTCTATATTGGCATTTTCCCGTTTAATATCATTATCTGCCGCATCTTTGAATGTAAGATCTTCATAAATCTTCATCAGACGGGTGTTCATGTCTCTTACTCTGGTACGCTCTGCCCTGTACAGGATATATTCCTTTGCTGTTCTTGCATGCCCGTTCTCAATAAGAACCTTCTCTACGGCATCCTGAATCTGCTCTACTGTAGGCGTGTCATTGTGGCGGATCTCCGTAAGATAAAGCTCCACCTGTTTTGCCAGATACATAGCCGTTTCTCTGTCCTTGCCTCCCAGTGCCTTTGCCGCTTTGTAGATTGCTTCTGCAATCTTGTCCACATCAAAGCTGGCGGTACGGCCATCTCTTTTAATAATTTTTTTAATTGATCCTTCCATAGCAAAACTCCTTCTCAACCCTTCAAAATCCCTTGTATTCCAACGCCTGTGAGCATTAGAACCCTATACTATATCTTGTGTTGTTTTTGTTTTTAACATAGAAATTATACATGATTTGGATAGTAAGTCAATAGGAAAAATTTCCAACATTTTTCTGCATTTTTCCCTAAAAAAGTTCCCGGGCACCGGTAAATTCCCATAAAAAAGCCACTGCATCAATGAAATGATTATTAACACAATGGCTTGTTCTTTTTTTATTTTTATTTGTCGTGCACTTTTTCAAAGAACTCGGTCCGCAGCATAGACATAAGGTGCAAATCATAATACTTTCCGTTTTTCTTGGTGGCATTGCGCGCAATGCCTTCTTTCTCAAATCCCACCTTCTCGTAAAGGGCTGCTGCTGCCTTGTTTCCCGTATAGTAGTCTAGAGTCACCCTCTCCATATGAAGGAAAACAAAACAATATTCCAAAAGTTCAATCATCAGTTCCCTGCCCAGTCCCTGCTGGCGATTCTCTTTTCCCGCCAGATACAGTTTTGTAATATCCAGAGAATCCGCTTTTCGATCCAGACGGCTGATACTGATTCTTCCAATGGGTTTTCCTATGGATTTCTTAACAATCGTAAACTGCAGTTTTGTGGGATCCATTTTATCAATGATCCATTCTTCTACTACCTGCGGGTAAGTTCGCTCTTCCTCATAGCTGAGAAAACTCGTTACTTCAGGATCTGTCTCCCACCTGGCAAAGTATTCGCAGTCTTCAAAAATAGTTTCTCTGATCAATAAATTCTTTGTTTCCATAATGACCCCACTCTTCTGCAGGAATTATTAAGATTTCGTGAAATCTCCTGAAAATCCCTACCTTTCCAATTCGCTATATGCTATTATTATAAATGATTTTTAATAATAAACAAGGAGAATTTCAAAATTATGAAGCGTTTTTTTTCCCTTCTTCTTATTCTGACAATAATCGTTTTGTCTCTCTCTTTTACAGCCTGCGGTTCCAGTGAAACGAACGCAAAGTTAACGATAAAAGAAAGTCTGAACGATAACTATGATACACTTGTCCAAAAGTTTGAAACCAGTGAGGATTTCGGGCAGTTTTCCAAATATCTGTCCGGCTGGGCAAAGAAGGTCGGACTTCAGGTGAAAACCAGCAGCGATCAATATATTATTTTATCAAAATCAGCCACATCCGGATTTGAGAAAGCAGAGTCTTTTACACTCCACTCTGATGTTATCCTGGACAAAAATAAAGAGGATGAGCGTGATCGGAGTTTCCAGACAGCTGCTGCTGTTATGACTGCGCTTTACAGTGCCGACTATCACGGTGCTTTAAGTGGGATTTTCACTTTACAGTCATCTGACGGCACTTCAGGAGCCGGTGCTCTCAGTAATAAATATCTGAACAGTGATAACTTTCTGTCCCTGACTTACAGCGGAGATACTATGATCTGCAACAATCTGGCGGTTTCCTGTGACCTCCTTGCTTCACAGAAGATTCATATGACTTCGCCCCAGTATACAAAAGCTTTCCGCATTACATTGAAAGGAACACCTGACAAAAGTCCTTTTAAAGGGAGAAGTGATCACCCCAACGGAATTAAGACAATAGGAGATTTGCTGGCTTCTTGTCAAAGTGCCGGTGTTCTCTTTGAGCTTGCCTCTTTCTCCGGAGGAAGTTCCCCTGATTTATATCCTACAAAAACAACAGCAGTCATTGTTTTGCAGGAAAATGATGTGGAAAGCTTTACCAGTCGTTTTGAAAAATCCTATGAACGTATTGAAGAATATTACGAGGATATTGAGGAACCTTTCACTTATAAGATGAAAGAAGTCAATCTTCCCAAACAGGTTATTTCTGTGCGTGATACAGACAATATCGTCAGCCTGATGTACACCATCATCAACGGTACCTATCTGCGCTCTGAGTCGGGAAATATCATGGCTGCTTCCAATATAGGTCGCATTTCCACTAAAAACGGACTGTTCCGCATGGAAATCAATGCCAGAAGTCTGGAACAAAATTTAATGGATGAAATGCTTTCTGTCTTTGAAACCACCTGCGGTCTTTGTGATGTGAAGTACAGGGAAATTCATTCCACACCTCTATGGTATGCTTCTGGTCAGATTCCTCTCATTGCACACTTGCTGGACAGGCTGGAAGTCACGCCTTCCGGACAGATGGAAAATATTTCGGCCAGTGCATTTCTTGAAAAAAAGCCGGATCTGAATCTTGTAATCTGGGGGCTGTCACTTAATGATGCGGAAAGAGACATCTCCGTGCTTCTGGATTATATGGGAAGTTTTTCTCAAAGCACAAATCAGACAGAATCGAGCAGGGACTAACTTGTAGCCCCTCTCACACCACCGAGTGTGCCGTTTGGCACTCGGCGGTTCAATTCCAATAATAATCTACACAACTCAGAAGTCCTCGTCTTGCGAGGATTTCTTTATTTATGAGATGCAATCCTGTGGTTTTGGCTGCCGCCTGATTGTGGTCTCCAAATCCCACTGATTGCCTCGCCATCCACTCTGGTGCCCCTAATTTTCTTAATCCCCAGTATTTCTTACCAGACTTCTTCCATTGTTTCCAAAAGACAGTTCTCATTCGTGTTCGTAGGTGTTTGTCTCTTTGGGTAAGATATCCATTTTGTTATTGTGTGCATTACTCTATTGGCGGCTGCTGACTTCTCACAGTTCGTTGTTACTACGGCAAATGAAAACGGAAGTCCTTTACAGGACTTTCGCCAGTTCGCTGTAGAGCGTTTCAACTTCAATGGGTTTTGACAGATGCCCATTCATTCCGCACTCCATACTCTTTTCTATATCACTTTGAAAGGCATTTGCCGTCATAGCAAAAATAATTACCGATTCAGCATCTTTCCGATCCATGGATCGGATTTTTTTCGTTGCATCATATCCATCCATCTGTGGCATCTGTACATCCATTAAAATCACATCATAGTAGAATTCCGCAGAATCTGCAAATTTTTCTACTGCTTCTTCTCCGTCATTTGCTACCTCTATAGCAGCACCGGTTGTCCGAAGAAGTTCACAGATAATCTCCACGTTCAGCGGCGTATCCTCCGCTATCAGAATCCGCTTCCCATAAAAATCGTAATCTTCGTCTCTTGTTTTAAAAAAGGTCTCCTTTCTGGTTTCTGTAAGCTTCGGTACAGACTTTCCAGCATAGCCAAAGGGCATCTCTATAATAAAGACACTTCCTTTTCCAAGCTGGCTTTCCAGTGAAATTTTGCCTCCCATCATATCCGTAAACCGCTTAACAATAGACAGGCCCAGACCTGTTCCTCCAAACTCCTGTGTAATACTCCCATCTGCCTGTTCAAATGCCGAAAAAATCTTTTCAAAATTTTCCTTTGCAATTCCCTTTCCTGTATCACCTACCTGAAAACGAATCCACTGCTCCCTTACATCCGTGCATATATGTTCTACATTAAAATACACCTTCTGCCCATCCGGTGTAAATTTCAATGCATTGGAAAAAAGATTCATTAAAATCTGATTCAGACGCAGCGGATCTCCCACCAGAACCGGCTCTATCTCTTCTGATATATGAAATTCAAAAGAAATCTGTTTTTCTCTGGCTTGTATCGCGATCAGTTTAATCAGGTTCTCCATAAGAATCCGAAAATCGAAGGGTTCCTTTTTTATTTCAATTTTGCCGCTTTCAATTTTACTCATATCCAAAACATCATTAATTAAACTAAGCAACTGCCTGGAAGAAAGCATGATTTTCTGAAGGCAATTAAGAACCTTGTCTTTTTGACTCAGATTTTGCAGAGCAACTGTTGTCATTCCTATAATTCCGTTCATTGGCGTTCGTATTTCGTGACTCATACGGGCAAGAAATTCGCTTTTGGCACTATTTGCACACTGTGCTTTTTCAAGAGCCGCCTGCTTCTCCTCTCTTGCTTTAGTCAGCAAAGTCACTTGCTGATTCATAATTTTGGCGTACAGAAAAAACATCCCTGCTAAAATAAAAATCACCAGAAGTGTACCTAATAAATTAGTAACGACTCGAATGGTTCCGGATCGTTCAATCGCCTGATTCAAAGGGCCGTAGGGAAGCACCGTGCATAAGGACCAGCCTTTTACAGGCATAGAGGATAAATAGATCATCTGCATATCCTTCCCTACCCTGGCCGGAACTGCAATGGATTGTCTTTTTACCATCGCTTCCCTGAGCTGAGAAATAATACTTTCCACACTTTCCTCATCCTCGGTGATAATCATTCTCAGACGCTCGAAAAAAGTTTCTCTCTTCAGATCCCTCTCTGAGCTGTGTATTACATATTCTCCCCGGTTGCGAAGGATATGGGAGTGAGTCAAAGTATTAGGTATAGAAAGAGACAAGTAATTCACAAAGATATCCGACCGCATACCAGAAACAGCTGCGATAATCTTTTCCCCTTCCTGCATTGTCATTTTTTTCGGTATAACAAAAAGAAACAGTTCCTCACCTGCTTTATTTTCAGCAGTTCCTACTGTCTTTTCGTTGCTGAGTCTAT
>CAUWJW010000016.1:0-17691 GCA_963558985.1 uncultured Clostridia bacterium
GGAAATTCTGGCGACCGTTTACGGAAATGATGAAGAAAAAGTGCAGACCGGAGCACGGGAGCTGCAGAAGGCCTATGAGATAGGTGCAAGATGTCCGCAGCCAGCGTCCCTTGTAAAGAAAGTGATCGGGTTGAAATGAGTACATTGGTATGGATGACTGCATAGCAAATCATTTTTCAATTTCCGGTCTGGTAATTTAATTTCTGTTTTTAACGAAGAAATCTCACAAGGAATTCTTCGTTTTTTTTAAGGTTTATTCTACATTTGACAAATATATTCTTCAAGTGTAGAATAGATTCAAACATAAAAAACTTAAAGGAGCAAAAGGTGCAATGAAAATAACAGAAGCAGAATTGAGTGTACTGGAAGCAATCTGGAAAGTGGGAAAAAGATGTGCTCTTGTTGATATTCGTTCAAATTTGAGTAACGAAAAAGAATGGAAAACATCTACAATATGTACCATGCTTACCAGACTGGAAAAGAAGGGGGCTGTATTAAAAGAAAAAGATCAGGTTTACTTGTATACTGCCCTCATAAGCAAAGATGAATATATTCAGTCGGAAGTAAAAAAAATAGATAAACTGCTAAAGGGAAATGTGAAACACTTGTTTGCTGCATTTTGCTCTGCGGAAAATCTGACAAAAACAGACATAGAAGAAATTGATGATTTGTGGCAAAAGAAAAAAGAGGAAATGCTCCATCATGAATAATATTGTGCCAGAGATTGCAGCAATGAGTCTGTACAGTACCGGATTGTTTTTTCTTTTACTGAGTGTTTTTAAACTTTTTAAACATAGGATAACAGAAAATGAAAAATATCATATGGAGTTATTTGCCATAGCTACATTTATGATACCTGTACAAAAATTGGCGTACTATATGACAAAGCTGCTGCCCGATTCTGTGGAGCAGTCAGGAGCAGCGCGTGCAAATCTGCATTTTGTTCAGAAATCTTTTATGGTGAATTCCCACAGAGAAGAGATGATAATAAGTGAGTCTGTACACGTGCTGCTTTTCATATGGGCTGCAGGTTTTACAGTCATGGTGGCTGTACAGCTATTCCAATCTATTCGCTGTTTTAGAGCAATTGAAAAAAACAGTTCCCCTGTTACAGAAAGGCATGTTTTGGAACTGTATAGAAAGCAGATTCACAGTATGGGGCTTATGAAAGCGCCGGAACTGTGCAGCTGTACATGCTTAAGAAAGCCGGTAGTACTTCGATATAAAGGATACAAAATTCTTATTCCGCAAGGGTATCCCTTATCTGAAGACACGCTGGAATTGGTTTTGTGTCATGAGCTGACTCATTATGCGGGAAGAGATCTTTTGTACAAAGCGTTACTGAATGTGGTATCGGCAATGCACTGGTTTAACCCGATGCTGATTTTCATAAAAAAGGAATTTGAGCGTCGATGTGAGCTGGCCTGTGATGAACGCGTGCTGAGAGGGCGAAGTATAGAAGAGTGGATAAAATACGGAGATCTGATTGTACGGGTATCTGCTTTGGAAAGGGAGCACGCTGATGGGATGCTGTCCTTTTCCGGAAATAAAAAGTTGATGAAAGAGCGGCTTATGCTTATAGCCGAAGAGAAAGGTGTGAATGAAATGGAAAAGAAAAGGATGTTACCAAAGATCTTGTTAGCGGGTATTGTGGTGTTATTTTTTATCATAGCAGCGGTTTCCTATGCAGGTGCAGCAAACGGACAGGAAGAGGGGGCAAATGGTGCAGCAGGCAAACAGCAGCAGGTGCACAGTGCGGTTGTACAAAAAAAGTTACCGGGCAGGGTGAGAAGCAGCGGGTTGAGCTTTCGATTCCTATTGAGGAAATTGATCAAATAGATTGTATCCGCTCTCAAAAGGAGTGGACGAGCAGAACCCTTGAAAGCATCACCATAGGAGAAGCTAATTTGAAAAAGCAGCGAAAAGTTCTTCAGCAGGTTTCAGATCAGTTCTATTCTTATATCAATCCGCAAGAAATGGTATGGGTGACACCTGCGACATCAGTAAAGGAACAGGAACCGTATAAATATAAGGGGCAGATTGTATTTTCTTTCCGGTAGAAAAGGATATACAGAATACCTGCCTTAGAACAGACGCTTTTAAACAGGCGTCTTTTTAATTGGAAAGGAGCCGGACGGCAGTATGCCGCTTTGAGGGATAACCTCTCATCTAAACAATGATGTGTTGCTCATACTCATACACCATTGTATAATGAATATAGAAAAAACAAAAGGAGCAGACAGATACACAAATGGGCAGAGATTTTATGGAAATGGAACAGTTTAAGCATCTTCTTTTAGAGAAATTCGGATCAGCCGTCCGCTTTATTGGTCTTCAGGGAAGCAGAGCCAGAGGGGAAGCTTTGGAAGACAGCGATATAGATATCGTTGTCATTTTCGACCGGCTGCCTCCTGAACGCATAGAAGCATACCGTCTTTTTCTGGAAACCATGCCGCAGAGAGATAAGATCTGCGGATTTATTTCAGGAGAAGCAGAGCTGAAAGGCTGGGACAAGGGTGAGCTGTTTCAGTTTTGCCACGATACAATACCTGTATATGGGGATTTAAACACAATTGTTTCTTTTTCTCAAAAGGAGAGTGCAGAAGCAGCTGTTCATGCGGGAGCCTGCGCTGTTTATCACGGCAGCGTCCATGCCTTTGTACATGGCGATGGTGCGGCAGCAGTAAAAGAAATTTGCAAATCTGCAGTTTTTCTCATGCAGGCAGATTATTTCTGCAAAACCGGAAGGTACATGCATAAGCACAGCGATTTGTATCCCCATTTGGGAAGAGAGGAGCAGCAGATCATGGAAGCGCACCGGAAACTGAAAGAAGGAAACTGCAGTGAAGAGGAAATGCAGCGTCTTTGCCTGCTTCTGACAGAATGGTCATCCCGGTTTTTAAGGCAGGAGAAAAGAGCGCTTGCGGAATCAGAAAGAGGTACAGCAAAATGATGGTTCGCCTTGCAGAGCAGGAAGAGATAGAGGCAGTCATGGCCTTTTACGGTGATGTGATAGATGCGCTTAAAGATTCGGATATTCCTCTGGGATGGAAGAAAGGCGTGTATCCAACTCGTGAAATGGTGCGGCGGGCAGCCGGGCAAAAGGAACTGTATCTTGCCTTTGAATCCGAAGAAATAGCCGGTGCATTAATTCTGAACCGGGAATTTAATGAAGGATATCTGCAGGTGCCGTGGAAAACAGAAGCAGAGCCTGACAAGGTATCTGTGATTCATGCGTTTGCTGTATCGCCCGGGTACAGGGGGAGAGGCACAGGAAGAAGACTGCTTGCCGCAGTCTGCAAAGAACGCAGAAACAGAGGCGACCATGCGATTCGTCTGGATGTACTGACACAAAATGTTCCGGCAGTCAGGCTGTATGAGTCTGCAGGATTTCAGCTGGCAGATGTGAGAAAATTGTACTATGAGCCCATTGGGACACAGGAGTTCTGTCTGTATGAGTACGGGCTCAGGAAGTGACCTGTCGGATGTGACAGCAGAAGGGGGAAGTTTTGAAGCAGATTGTATTGGTAAAGAGGTAAAACATGGAAATCAGAGAACTGATTGGCGAAACAACAGAATAGGATAAAAAGGAAGCTGTGGAGGCAAGAAAGCCTAAAAGCTGGTGCAAAAGCGTAAGTGCATTTGCCAACGGAGATGGAGGGTTTTTGATTTTTGGCATTTCAGATGATGATAAACTGATTGGTCTTCAGGAACCGGAAAAAGATGCAGAAGTCATAAGTCGGCAAATAAAAATGCGGTTGGATCCGATTCCCCAATTTCACTTAAATTTTTGTAAAATAGAGGAAGGAAAAGTCCTTATTTTATTAAATGTTTTTTCCGGAGAGGAGGCACCATATTATTATCAGGCAGACGGTGTGATGGAAGCCTATGTGAGAGTAGGGAATGAAAGCGTGAAGGCGAGTGCGGTTGAGTTGAAACAGCTGGTTCTCCATGGAAAGAATTACTCGTATGATTCCCTGACAACAGATTATAAGTTTTCCGATTTTTCTTTCAGCAAGCTAAGGGAACGATACAAAATGTGGACAGGGAACAGCCTAGAAGATAAAGAATTTCTTTCATATGGTCTTGTTGATAAAGATAGTATGCTGACAAATGCAGGAGCGCTTCTTGCAGATAATTTGCCTATTAGATGGTCAAGACTTTTTTGTACCAGATGGAATGGATTTGATAAAAGCGGAGGGACAGTGGATGCTTTAGATGATGCGGAGTATTCAGGAAGCCTGTTGAGTCTGCTTGAAAACGGTATGGCTTTTATTAAACGAAATGTAAAAACCATGTGGAAAAAAACAGCGGATTCAAGGATAGAAATACCGGAATATGTGGAACGGAGTTATTTGGAAGCATTGGTTAATGCTTTGGTGCATAGAGATTACCTTATAAATGGCAGTGAAGTACATATTGACCTCTTTCACGATCGCATGGTTATTTATTCTCCCGGAGGAATGCCTGATGGTACACTTATACAGGATCGGATTATCGATTCAATACCGTCAACCAGACGTAATCCTATTTTGGCTGATATATTTCAGCGAGTAGGGCTGATGGAGAGAAAGGGAAGCGGGTTGACGAAAATCATCAAAGGCTATGAAAATGCTTTTAACTAGAGACAGGGAAAAGAGCCACAGTTTTTATCTTCTCGAGTGGAGTTTACTGTTACATTGAAAAATCTTAACGATTCTTCGGAAGCATCTGCTTTAGATAGCACAAAAACTAAGGAGAAAACTAAGGAGAAAACTAAGGAGAAAACTTCAACTGCTGAAGAGATGATAAGGCTGCTTAAGCAAGATCCTCAGATAACTACAGCAGAAATGGCAGAAACATTAAACCTTTCAAAATCAGGAGTCGAGTATCAGCTGCGAAAATTAAAAGAAAAACAAATATTAGTAAGAGTCGGTCCTGCGAAAGGCGGTTATTGGAAGGTGAAATAGGAGACAATCATGGGAGATCAGAAAGTAAAAAAACAGATATGCACAGCGTTGCTGGCCCACGTAGATGCAGGGAAAACCACCCTGTCAGAAGCCCTGCTGTATGAGACAGGCGCTATAGGCAAAATGGGACGGGTAGATCATCAGAACGCCTTCCTGGACACAGACAGCCAGGAAAGATCCAGAGGGATCACTATTTTTTCAAAACAAGCAGAGCTGACCTGTGAAGATATGAAAATTATGCTTCTGGACACGCCCGGACATGTGGACTTTTCCGCAGAAATGGAAAGAACGCTTCAGGTGCTGGACTGTGCAGTTCTGGTCATCAGCGGCAAAGACGGGATCCAGGGACACACAGGCACCCTGTGGAAACTGCTGAAAAAATACAGACTTCCTGTGTTTATTTTTATCAACAAAATGGATCTGGAAGGGACAGACAGGCAGAAGATCATGCAGGAACTGAAAGACAGTCTCCACAGCGGATGCGTGGACTTTTCTGCAGAAGATCCGCAGGAACAGGCCGCCATGTGCGAAGAGGAACTGCTGGAAAAATACCTGGAAACAGGAAGTCTGGAAGATGAAGAAGTTGCCCGGGTGATTGCAGAGAGAAAACTTTTTCCATGCTATTTCGGTTCGGCTTTAAAGGCAGAAGGCATAACGGCGCTGCTTTCAGGACTGAGCCGTTACACTCTGGAGAAAAAGTATCCGGAAGAATTTGCCGCCAGAGTATATAAAATCACCAGAGACAAGCAGGGGACGCGTCTGACCCATATGAAAATCACAGGCGGAAGCTTAAAAGTAAAAGATGTGATCAAAGGAAACAGCGAACAGGGCGATAAATGGGAAGAAAAAGCAGACCAGATCCGTATTTATTCCGGAACAAAGTTTCGAAGGGCGGAAGCGGCAGAAGCCGGAACCATATGCGCCGTGACCGGACTGGAACATACTTATGCAGGACAAGGTCTGGGAAAAGAAGAAAAAAGGAGAGAAGCCCAGTTAGAGCCGGTGCTGGTTTACCGGATCAAGCTTCCTTCCGGGTGCGATGTGCACAGTGCATACTTGCGAATAAAAGAGCTGGAAGAAGAAGATCCGCAGCTTCATATTCTCTGGGATGAAGCTTTAAAAGAGATTCATATCAGTCCTATGGGCGAGATTCAGCTGGAGATTCTGAAAAACGTAATAAAAGAGCGGTTCAATCTGACTGTTTCTTTTGATGCGGGAAGGATTTCCTACAAAGAGACGCTGGCAGAGCCGGTAGTGGGAGCAGGGCATTTTGAACCCCTCAGACATTATGCAGAGGTTCACCTTTTGATGGAGCCGGGCGAGCAGGGAAGCGGCATTGTCTTTAACAGCGCCTGCAGCGAAGATGTATTGGACCGCAACTGGCAGCGCCTGATCCTGACTCATCTGGCAGAAAAAGAACATACAGGTGTTCTCACCGGTTCACCGGTTACGGATCTTAAGATTACCATCCTGACCGGAAAAGCCCATTTAAAGCATACAGAGGGCGGCGATTTCCGTCAGGCAACTTACCGCGCCCTGAGACAAGGGCTGAGAAAAGGCCGCAGCGTTCTTTTAGAACCCTGGTATGATTTTCATCTGGAGGTTCCCACAGAGAACGTGGGAAGAGCGATGTCAGACATTCAGAAAATGGGAGGAGAATTTCAGACACCTGCAGTGCAAGGCAATTTTTCCATTTTAGAGGGAAAGGCACCGGTTTCAGAAATGAAAGACTATGCCATTGAAGTGACTTCCTATACAAAAGGGCATGGCCGGCTGTTCTGCACGGTCAGCGGATATGCGCCCTGCCATAATCAGGAGGAGGTCATTACAGAGATAGGATATGATCCGGACAGCGATGCAGAGAATACCGCAGATTCTGTGTTCTGCGACCATGGAGCAGGGCACACTGTAAAATGGAATGAAGTAGATCCGCTGCTGCATATGGACAGCGGCTGGAAACCTGATAAAGTAGCAGAGGAAAAGCAAATCCGGCACATTTCAGCAGGGCCGGATCGGGCAGCAGGTGCAGCAGAAGACGAAGAACTGGAGCGTATTTTTGAAAGAACGTACGGGCCACGAAAGGAAAGGCGGCACATCCCCAAAAAGGTCATTGCCCCTGCACCTGAGACTATGAAAAGTATGGGGAAAATCCTGCCCGAATATTTGCTGGTAGACGGCTATAATATTATTTTTGCCTGGGATGAACTGAAAGCTCTGGCAAAGGAAAACCTGGATGCAGCCAGAGAAGCGCTGCTGGAGATACTGTCCAATTATCAGGGCTATCGAAAATGCAAAGTCATTGCTGTTTTTGATGCCTACAAGGTAAAAGGCGGTGAACGCAGAGAAGAAAAATATGACAATGTTCAAGTGATTTATACAAAAGAGGCAGAAACAGCTGACATGTATATTGAAAGAGTCACCTATGAAATGGCAAAAGAATACCATGTAAAAGTAGCCACATCCGACAATCTGGAGCAGCTGATTATTACAGGAAACGGCGCCTTTAAGATTTCTGCGCAGGAATTTAAGGCGGAGATCCAGCAGACCAATGCAGAAATAACAGCCTTTTTAGAAGCATATAACAGGAAGAGCAGTTTAGAAAGCAAGCATAAAATCAAAATACCGGAGAAGTAGGTCACTGCGATCCTACTTCTTTTTTATATCCGCAGTTTTTAATGAATTGTATAAAAACATCCAGACTGCGACACCACAAATCAGGCAATAGCCAAGTACGCTCCATAAATCGGGAATCTGGCCGAAAAAGAGGAAACCCAGTCCTGCTGCAAAAATAATCTGCGTATAGTCAAAGACGGAGACCTCCCTGGCAGGCGCATGGGTATAAGCTGCCGTAATGGTGAACTGTCCGCCGGCAGCAGCAAGTCCTGCCAAAAGCAGGAGAAACACCTGCGTACCTGACATAGGGTGAAAATCAAAAATTAAAACAGGCAGAGTTACAATACAGGAAAATGCCGAAAAGAACAGCACAATAAAAGGCCCCCGCTCACCTTTCTGCCCGAGGAGGCGCACCAGCGTATAGGCAATCCCGGCAAAGAGGCCTCCCGCAACACCGATGAGGGAAGGAAAGAGTGCGCCGGAAACAGCAAACCCCGGTTTTACCACCAGGACTGCACCGCAAAAGGCTATGGCAACAGCAGAGGCCTGAATGGGAGAAATTTTTTCCTTTAAAAGAAAGTAAGAACCCAAGATGGCAAAGAAGGGGGAAAGCTTATTTAAAATAGAGGCATCGGAGAGCAGTAAATGATCAACTGCATAAAAATTACAGAAAATACCCAGAGTTCCAAAAAGGGAACGCCCGATGAAAGCAGGCAGATTTTTCTTTTGAAAAGAAAATCCTTCCTTAGAACGAAGCAGCACAAATAGGGCAAAGAAAAAGGCAACAAAGTTGCGGAAAAAACTTTTTTGAATGGAGGGCAGGTCGCCGGACATTCTGACAAACAGGTTCATCAGAGCAAAAAAGAATGCAGAACAGATGATATAGATAATGGCCTTTTGTTTTTCACGCATAGATGACATAGTGGACTCCTCTTTCTTGATAGACTATTAGAAAGTATAGACCGATTTTCTTTTTTTTGCAAGATGGAAGAAACGGGAGACTTTGAATGTATAAAAAAGTAAAGTTAAAAATATACAGATATATAATTAATAAAATTAATTAGTATATTAATAATTTTAAAATATTGATTGCGAAAATTAAACGCTTCCTATATACTTATTCTTATGAAAGGGGGTGGCAATATGCAGCAGATAATTGGCCAATGTCCTATATGCAAGGGTGAACTTACAGCTGCAAGGTTAAAATGCAGCCGGTGCGAAACCGTGATCGAAAATGATTTCAAGCTAAGCAAGTTTGATTATCTGTCAAAAGAAGAACTGTATTTTACAGAAACATTTATACGGTGCCGGGGAAACATCAAAGAAGTGGAGAAGGAGTTGAAAATTTCATATCCTACTGTAAGAGCAAAGCTGGATGGGATAATCCGGAAACTGGGATATGAGACAGACACAGATGAGGAGAGCGTAAAACGGGAGAAGATTTTAAAAGCGCTGGAACAGGGGGAACTGACCGTAGAAGAGGCAATCAGCAGACTGTAGCAGGGAGAGGAGTAATCATATGGACGAGAAACTGAGAATTTTAAAAATGGTAGAAGAGGGAAGGATAACGGCAGAAGAAGCTGCTGAATTAATGGCTGCTATGGGGGTGGAACAACAGCCGTCATCCGGTTTATCACAGGCGGAATATGATAAAAAAATGTTTCGGGTGGTTGTTGACAGTCCGATTGGCGATAAAGTGAACATCCAGTTTCCCGTAGGTGCTGTCAAAAAAATATTAAAAGCGGCAGGAACGCTGCCTGTTCCTCAGCAAGGAATAGAAGGCCTTGATCTAAAGGCTATAACAGAAGCCGTTTCTCAATGCCTGGATGAAGAGGCAGAAGGTGATTTTGTAAATGTGACAGCTGCAGATGGTACAACCGTTCGTATTTTCGTGGATAAGTAGGGGATATATGAAAATAACAGTAAGAGCAGATAAAGTACGTTTTTCCATTGCAGTACCCACAGGTATGGCTGCATGGGCAGTAAAACGGATGCCGGCAGCAGTTTTTACCGCAATGCGGCAGAAAGTAAAGCCGCCGTATAATCAGATGGTTACGAAAGAGAATTTTGCTGTGGTTTTAAAGGAATGCAGCGATATTTTAAAAGAAAACAGGGGGCTGGAAGCTGTTTATGTTCAGTGTACAGACGGTACATTTGTTTCTGTTGTATTATAGAAAAAGTTTTTTAGACTTTGGCTTTAAATTTGCTTTTTAATAAAAAGCAAAAATTATGCCATCTAACATTCAATCAATTTTCAAAAAGTATACATCTTGAATTCCATAGCACAATATGGTATAAAATGGTAAAAAAGGAAATGAGAGGGTATACAATGGAAAAGAGAAAAGAATGGCGGATGGTATTTTTTATTGTAAGTGTGATATGGCTGTTGCTGCGTACATCTGTAACTTTTGCAGGAATGGATGTAAATGGGGTGCAGCCGATCCGCAAAGGGAGTGCAGGAGAAGCTGTATGGATAAAAAGTCCGACCCAGGGAATTTATTCTTCCTGGAAAAAAACAGGAGGTTTTAAGGTTCCGGCAGAATACTGCAATATAATCGAACCGACCGGAAGTACTTTCTATGAGGCATTTGGTACAACCTGCAGTCCTCAGAAAATTACAGAGGCATATTTGGAAGACGGGTATGAACTGACCAATATGAATCCCATGACCGAAAATGCTTTTTTTGGATTTGATATTAAAAAGAATACCAAAGGAAAATGCGGAATCCGTGCCAGGAATCTGCAGCTTTATGATAATGAAAAAAGAGAATATGTGAAACTGGACTGCCGGATTACGATTTTGGACTGGGAGGATGAAACAGAACGTTCCAAACTTTCCCATCATATTGCCATTGGAAAGTCTGCCCGTTCTGCGATTAATACTGCAGGGATCAATGAGTCTTCTCTGATCTGGGAGTATTTTCTGGCAGGAACAGACACGCCGTACAACGTAAAGTCTAATCTGACTTTTGATGATATTGACGCAAAACAGTATATTGCTTTTGATGCAGATCAGGTGACAAACCAGTTCGTGTCGGAAGATACCAATCTGTCATATAAGTTTGCAAGCGGACTGAACCTGTATTTCAATCCGGAAGTGCGGGACGATGTATCCCGGGATCCTAAGAATGCCATGGGGGCGGCTTACCATACAGACAGTCTTCGATTTACTTACGGCGTGGACCGGAAGGGAACCTGGTGCTATTTTGGATATCTGAATTACGCCATGTTTAAACCGACTCCCAACGATCCTGCCAAATTCGTCTCCGATTCTGATGAAAAAGAGCACAAAGAAGTGCTGCTCTCCAACAGGGAAGAGACCATCACCTACAAAGTGCGGCAGGTCGTAGCAAGCGGATATGCAGAAGAAACCTATCTGAAAAACTTTCTGATGGAAGATACATTAGAGCCGTGCCTGCAGATCCTGTCTGCCAAAGTGCAGCAGGATGGAAAAGACTGCAGCCTTTTTGATGTGGATACCAGAGGACAGAAAGTAACGGCTGCGGCAAAGGCATCCGCTTTGAACAGCACTTCTTTTTACAATAAGACTTATGATCTGGTAATAGAGGCCAAGATCAAAGATGGTATCACCGATGAGGAGTTAGAGCAGTATACAAAAGGCGATGTCTTCACTGTGGAAAACACCGGTACTGTCACTATTGACGATACACCGAGAAACACAGATGAGGTACAGGTGAAAACATGGGAAGCAACAGCAGATAAGACCGTTTCCGATGCAGATGAGACCAAGGTGAAAGCCAATACCATTCCATCCCGACTGGAGCCTTTTACTTATGAAGTATCTGTGCCGGTGCCTGCAGAAGTGGACACCATGAGTAAGCTGCAACTGTCCGATGAAGTGGAAAGCTGTCTGGAAGTGCAGGACGTGAAAGTGATGGCAGATGATGCAGATGTAAGCGCATACTGGAGTATCCGTACTGCAGGCAACCATGTAGTGGCAGAGGCCAATAACCCGGGGCCTGAATTTGCGGGGAAAACCTTTAAGCTGCGGATTACCGCACAAGGAAAACCGGTGTCCGATGAAACCCTGCAGGAGCACGGCCACTATAACGGAGATAAGAGCCTCCTGTATTTTCACAACACAGGAAAGCTGACCTACAGACTGGCAGAAGGAAAAGAAGTAGAACATACCACAGACCGGGTAACCACAACCGTGCGCCTTCCTGTAGATATGGGAATCGAAAAAACAGTAGATCGGTATGAGCATCAGGTGGGAGATCCCATTTACTATAAGGTAACCATCGGCCACCATACAGCAGACTGTGATGCTTCCGATATCGTGGTACGGGATACGGATCTGAAAGACTTTGAACTGGACGTACCCAATGCGAAAGTATCGGGCGTAAAGAAATTTAAACTGGTAGCCATAGAAGGCGGATGGGAATTTACCACAGAAAAACTGGCGAAAGACCAGACGGTGACCATCGACTTTACCGCCAAGGCAAAGAAGGTTCTCAACGGTACTATCCCGAAAAATACTGCCACAGTAAAATGTTTCGGTGTGCCACAGAAAGCGGACAGTGAAGAAATCTATGTCAACAGTCCCAAGATGAAGCTGACCAAGAAAACAGAGAGAAATGCTTATCAGGTGGGGGATACCCTGGACTATGAACTGGAAATCAGCCAGATCAACAAGGGCTGCTTCATGCGGGA
Organism: uncultured Clostridia bacterium; assembly: GCA_963558985.1. Taxonomy (GTDB): domain Bacteria; phylum Bacillota; class Clostridia; order Peptostreptococcales; family Anaerovoracaceae; genus Hominibacterium. Next base: position 12,237 of record CAUWJW010000016.1, read on the forward strand.
TGTCATCTTCACCGACACCATCAAGACAGAAGGGGTGAACATCCTGCCCGGGAGCATCATTGTCCTGGACAAAAACGGCAAAGATCTGACCCATACCATGGATGTGACCATTAAGAATAACACTTTCACCATCGAGACAAAGAGAAATTTCTCTGACAGCACAGAAAGCATCCCGCCAAAGGATCGGGGAAAGGAGCCCTATGATCAGGTGGATCTCATGGGCTATCTGAAAATCTGTTACTCCGCCAAAGCGGCAGAAGAATCTCTCTCCGGCATGGATGTCATCAACACGGCGCAGCTTTCTACAAGACCAAACACCAACAAAGAACCGATCAAGGATGATCCCAACATCCCAAGCGGCGGTACAGAGATTGAACATCAGGTGCCTATCAAGGGAGCAGAGCTCCGGGTCACCAAAGAATCGGACAAGAAGACTTATGAAGTGGGAGAAACCGCCCTGTATACGGTAAAGACAGAGCAGATCAGAGAAGATTATACCGCAAAGAATGTTGTGCTGCGTGACCGGTTTGAAGTTGGCGGGATGGAGATTGTCAAAGACAGTATCCGGGTAAAACATGAACGAAAGGATATTACAGAAGACTGTAAAATCACCACAACGGAAAACAGCTATGAGATCCATACAGGGGAGGATCTGGCGTATAACGAAACCATGACCGTTACTTATAAAGTGGTGTTCACTTCCGATAAACTGCTGGGAGAATCGGTAGTTAATGTGGCAGCAGCCGATGCGGACAATACGAAAGAAAAGGAAACAGAAAACATCGTAGGGCTGGGAGACTGGCAGGCAGGCCTGAAGATTCAAAAGGATTCAGACAAGACAGAATATGAAACAGGCGACATGGCGCACTATACGCTTCTTGTGTCCAATGAAAAGGACAACGCTGCAGAAGATGTTGTGATTGAAGATACGGTAAAGACCGAAGGACTGGAGCTGCAGCCTGAGAGCATCAAGGTGTTTTACAGAAGCGGCGCATCAGAATCAGAAATCACAAGACAGTGCCGGACAGAAGCCGATGTAAGGGGTTTTACTATAAAGACAGGAAGAGGACTGCCGAAGGGCAATACCATTCGAGTGACCTATGATGTAAAGATTGCATCAAAAGAACTGGCAGGAAAGAAGGGAGAAAATATTGCGATAGCCAGCGGAGATAATGCACCGCCTGCAGAAGACCCGCATGAAGTTCCCATCCTTCCTCTTGCAGTGCTGGAAATTGAAAAGAAGACTGATAAAGATATTTATACCATCCTGGAAGATGTAAAGTACACATTGAAAGTAACCAATACCGGGCAGCAGACGGCAAAGAATGTGGTTATTGCAGACAGCATCGTAACCAAAGGTCTGAGGCTGCTTGCAGATACCATTACAGTAAAGGGACCTGACGGAACTGATATGACAAAAAAATGTGACATTCAGACAGAAGAAACAGGATTTAAGATTCTGACAGGAAAGAACTTAGAAAAAAAAGAAACGATGACTGTAACGTACGGTGTGAAAATAGAAGACGAAGCACTGGCGGGAAAAGAATTTGAAAATATGGCAGCTGCAGCAGCAGATAATGCAGAAAAAAAAGAAACTGCTGACAAATCACCGGTGGAACCTTTAACACAGGTCAAAATACAGAAAACCGCAGATCGTGAATTGTATCGTAACGGGGATGTGGTGAACTACAAGGTTGTGGCAGAGCCGGTTAAAAAAATAGCAGCGAAAAATTCTGTTATTGAGGATCTTACAGAAGGCGGAGGTGTTTTTCTGAAGCCGGATTCAATCAAAATCAATGAAAATGGAAAAGATATCACTGCAAACTGCAAGATTCAGGCAAAGGGAAACTATTTTCGGATTGATACCGGTCGCAAACTTTCCTATGGAAATCACTATCAGATTACATATAAGGTAAAAGTGAAGGAGCACAGCGGAATGTTGAAAAACAGGGTACAAATTGCAGGCGATAACTTTCACTCCGCAGAAGCCGACTATATCATAGGAACAGAGAAGTCTGCCGCAAAAGGGGAAAAACGAATGACGGAAAGGAAAGTTCCGCCGGCACAAAAAGAAGGCACCGCAGCTCCTGAAACAAAGAAGGAAGGACGTGCAATCTCTACAGGAGATCGGTCTTTTCTGTTGGTGACCGTCTTAGTTTTGCCTTCACTTGCAATTATGATGCTGGCAGTCTTCTTCCGAAAAAGAAAATAGAAACCTGTCGTTTTTTTTGGATCGATGTTTTGCAGAAAAAAGGCTTTTCTATGTTAGCATGAAATAGATAAATTATGCATAAAGAAGGAGAAATGAGAAAATGGACAGGCTGAGCGTGCTGCTTGTAAGTGCAATCTGCGGTGTAGTGTGTATCTGTTCCGGTGTGGTATATGCGGCATGGATAGATGAGGGTGAACCGCAGCAGTATGAGAAGGTTGAAGAGGTGCGAGTGGAAGAAGAAACAGCTGTGATTGCCATGAATGATAATGCACAGGTAATCAACGGGGGCGGTGCAGACATGTGGGTTCGTGCAAAGGTCAAAGGAACTTTGACGGAAGGTAAAAGAAAAATCGGCCTCAAAACAGATCAGGAAAGGGGAGACTGGCATCTGAAACAGGATGGATACTATTATTATAGTACTCCCGTAAGGCCGGGAGAACAGTCAGAACCGCTGTTTACCGATGCAGACAACAAATCGCAGGGAAAGGAAAAGAGAATTTCAATACAGGCAGAAGCAATTCAAATCAACTGGATCAGTCAAAAAGCCCAAAGCAGTGAAGACGCTTTCCGGATGTTTAATTCCGGTGAGCCACTGCAGCACTATAAAAGCCGTTTTATCTAAGAAAGACTTTCTGTGTCAGCTATGTTGGATTCATAGGCGGCATAGAAAGTTTTTTCTTTATATAAAACAAGAGAAATTTATTTGACTTCAAACTTTCTGCGTGGTAATATACATATACGGGGTATATGTATATAGCAGGAGGTATGAATATGGAAGAACTGGTAAAACATAAGCATAGAGATAAAAAAGAGTACACCGATTTAATCAATCGGCTGAGCCGGATTGAAGGACAGGTCAGAGGCATTAAAAAAATGATAGAAGAAGAGCGATACTGTGTGGATATTCTCACACAAGTCAGTGCAATACAGTCGGCACTGAACTCTTTCAACAAGGTGCTCTTGACGAATCACGTAAAAAGCTGTGTAGTCGCAGATATTAAAAATGGAAATGAGGAAGTAGTGGATGAATTATGTGCTACTTTACAGAAATTAATGAAATAAGAGAGTGATTGTAATGAGAGAAGAGAAATTTGATATAACCGGAATGACATGCTCTGCCTGCTCAGCAAGAGTAGAAAAAGCCGCAGCAAAACTGGACGGAATGGAATGTGTCAGTGTCAACCTGCTGACAAGCAGTATGAAAGCAGAATTTGATGAAACTGCACTTTCACCTGAAGATATCATACAAGCAGTAGAAAAAGCAGGATATGGAGCCAGCACGGCGCAGAGTGAAATAAAAAAAGAAGGGCGTTTGGAAGGAAAGCAGAGAAAAAATATTGCCCGGGAAGAAATAAATGGGATGAAAAACCGGCTGATTCTTTCCTTTGCATTTTTAATCCCGCTGATGTATTTGTCAATGGGGCATATGATGCAGATGGACTTTGGAATGCCCGTGCCCGCCTTTATTGAAAAGGTCTTTTACGGGGAAGAAAATGCAGTAAGCATGGTATTTGCACAATTTCTCCTGCTGCTGCCAATTTTATATGCAAACAGGAAATACTTTATCGTTGGATTTAAGAGTCTTTTCCACGGGGGACCCAACATGGACACCCTCATTGCAATCGGATCGGCAGCAGCAGCGGTTTACGGATGCTTTGCCCTTTTCCGCATCGGATACGGGCTGGGACACGGAGACTTGGCACTTGTACACAGGTACAGTATGGACATCTACTTTGAATCTTCGGCTATGATTCTAACCTTAATTACACTGGGCAAATTTCTGGAAACCAGATCCAAGGGGAAAACAAGCGAAGCCATTGAAAAGCTCATGGACCTGTCTCCTCAAACCGCTGTCATAGAAAAGGACGGACAAGAACAGGAAATCCCGGTGGAGCAGGTGCAGGTGGGCGATCTGCTGCTCATTAAACCGGGCGCAGCAATACCGGTAGATGGTATTATAGCAGAGGGCCGTTCCAGCATAGATGAATCGGTAATTACCGGAGAGAGTATTCCGGTGGAAAAGAAACCTGGTGACAGAGCTGTCTCAGCGACGATTAATAAAAGCGGATTTTTTAAGATGAAAGCATCCAAGGTAGGGCAGGATACTACCATTAACCAGATCATCCGCCTTGTAGATGAGGCTAGCTCCAGCAAAGCGCCCATTGCAAAACTGGCAGACAAAATTGCAGGAATCTTTGTACCTGCTGTCATCGGCATTGCCTTTCTGGCAGCTGTTATCTGGCTTATTTCAGGCGCCTCATTTGAATTTGCACTGTCCACAGGAATCGCAGTTCTAGTCATATCCTGCCCTTGCGCATTAGGTCTTGCCACACCGGTAGCGATTATGGTGGGAACCGGAAAAGGCGCCGAGAACGGCATTCTTATTAAATCAGGAGAAGCTCTTGAAATTGCGCATAAAGTAGACACAGTTGTAATGGACAAGACAGGAACCATCACAGAGGGAAAACCGGAAGTAACAGATGTGATTACGTATTCTGGTACAGAAGAACAGTTGCTTCAACTTGCGGTCTCTTTGGAAAAGCCAAGTGAACATCCTCTGGCAGAAGCTATTTTGAGGAAAGCGGAGCAGGCAGGACAAAGACCGAGGGAAGTGCAGGAATTTAAAGCGATTCACGGGCAGGGAGTCACCGCAAGCCTGGCGGGAAAACGCTACTTTGCAGGAAACCGGAGACTGCTTGAAGAGCAGAAAATTTCAGTTTCACAAGCAGATGAAGTGTTAGACAGGCTGTCTGATCAGGGAAAAACGCCGCTCATTTTTACAGATGAAGAAAAAATACTTGGAATCATTGCTGTTTCGGATATGGAAAAATCAACAAGCCGAAGAGCCATCGGGCAGTTTGAAAAGATGGGAGTTGATGTTGTCATGCTCACCGGCGACAATGAAAGAGTAGCAAAGGCAATACAAAGAAGGCTTCACATACCAAAAGTGATCGCAGGCGTGCTTCCTGATGATAAGGAAAAACATATTAGACAGCTACAGGAAGAAGGGCATATAGTGGCCATGATCGGCGATGGGATTAACGATGCGCCGGCTCTGGCCCGAGCAGATGTGGGGATTGCCATCGGGGCAGGTACAGAAGTAGCCATAGAAAGTGCAGATGCCGTACTGATCAAAAATGATCTTTTAGATGCGGTTACTGCCATCAGACTGAGCAAAGCTGTAATTCGCAACATCAAACAGAATTTGTTCTGGGCATTCTTTTATAACTGTATCGGCATACC
>CAUWJW010000017.1:0-17671 GCA_963558985.1 uncultured Clostridia bacterium
TAATCGGGATTCCTGCGTCCTGCAGGTCTGTACAGAATGTATGCCGCAGACAATAAGGCGTTAAATCATCTGCCACCATAAATGGTTCAACAATTGCGTTTCTGTAAACGGCTCCACCTGCCTGTATGTGCATTTCTCTTTTTATTGCTTTCCATCTTCGGCGAATAGATTCTTTATTGAGCGGTGTTCCGTTCTTACTTGTGAAGAGGAATTCAAATGGATCTATATTAATCTTTTTTACTTCATCTAAAATTTCCTGCAGTACAGGAACATACCGTGCAGCATTTTTACTTTTCGTTCCATCTACATAAAGAAGTTTCTGCTCAAAGTCAAAATGGGCCTTTTTACATCGTGCGGTTTCAGCCGGTCTCATACCGGTATAGAGCATAAGCCTAAATAAAAGTCCATACTCATGGTTTTCCGTTGCCTTTAAGAAGAGACTGCGTTCTTGGTCTGTTAATGCTCTGTGTGTTCCGTCATAACCAGAAGGAACCTCTATTTTTTCAGCAGGGTTTTTCTGGATTAATTCATTTGTTTCAGCTGCGGATAACATCTGATTTAAACACTGATAGATTTTTTTAATTCGACTGCCCGAAAGGTGATTGATGTTTCTCATTATCTTTTGGAGATGAATCGCCTTTATGTCTTTGAGCCGCAAAGAGCCGATTACAGGCAAGATGTGATTATTAAGGCGTGATTGATAATCCTTGTATTGTTCTTTGCTGAGAACGGCGATTTTATACGTGTTAAGCCATTCTGCCGCCCAGTCCCTTACAAGCATATTGGATTCAATCTTTTTTCCTTCTTCCAACTCTTTTAATTTGAGAGCCTTATTGATTTCTACCTCAACCTTATCTTTTCCAGAGACGTAATATCTCTTTCCCTCAAATGTAAACGTACCTCGCATAATACCCTCCTTTCATTGCACGAAATTGCACTTTTAAGCATGAAATGTACATTTTCGGTATGAAATTGCACTTTGATTGTAAAGAAAAGCCCCTGCTTTTAAACACGGGGCATTTTGCCAAGGCTGGCAATATATCAAATATGACCATTTTATTGATGTCAATAAAATGGTCGAAATCGACTAGTTTATTTCAAAGGAAATTTGAATATTTTCTTTATATAGCCATTATTTTTTATTTTATCAATTTCGTTGGTGTAATTGCCCGTTCTCAACTCAGAGTACATTATATTTGCGAATACATCTGCGATCTGAATTATGTTGTTGTTAGAAGAATCAAAGTAAGAAACTGAGCACTCGTCCTGCATAATATCTTCGAGATAAAGTTCTGTATTTAAGTAGTTTTCAAGGAAATGCTTTGTTTCTGTTTTTTCATTGCGTTCATCGAGTTGTATTATAATAGATTTATCATCAATATATCCATTGGTAATAAAGTACTTTAGGGCGATTTTTAGCAGATAGTTGAATGCTCGTGCAGTGTTATCATACAATTTTCCATTGTTATGTTGGGCTACTTTCGCATTATAAGCAATTATGTAAAATATTTCAAACAAGTCATTTTCACAGAAAAAATTTATAAAATCCCGTTTTAACTGAGGCGTAAAACAATTACCTTTAAGTTCGGAAAATTTATTGTTCTTAAACATTGATGCACTGCCTTTGGTTTTCTCTGCAACTGCTTGACTATTAGCTTCTTTCAGTTTGTCCATGTTCTTACGAACGAAGCGTTTGTACACTTTTTTAAGTTGTTCCGGTTTTTTCGCCCTAATTATTGCGATAACGAAATAAGGGTGTACATTGCAATGTGTTGCAGTCATGCTGCCGGATTCATCAATAAACAATCTTTCCATAATTAAGCTCCTTGCGTGACATAAAAAAAGCAGGCCTACAGCCTGCTGAATATACAGTGTCAATTGCTTGTGAGCGAAGCTAATACATAACTCTTACCTTGATAACGGCGCTTACACAAGACTTACTGTTGACACCATAATACTATCATATGCAGCATAGGCTGTCAATATTCAGCTAATTAATTTTTCTATTTTTAATTACCTCCAATGCAATTAGATCACATCACTTTGAAATACAATAGCCTTTCCGAGTATCCGAATATGGTCTAATTCTTCACCTTCATAAGATAGAGGTGGATACTTTGGATTCTCTGCTTGAAGAAAAAGCTTGTTTTTGTCCTTTTCGTAATAGACCCTTTTCAGTGTTGCTTCATTGTCGATAATCACAGCTGCTATTTCTCCATTTTCCACGATACTTTGTTTTCTTATAAATACTATATCGCCATCTTGAATCCTTGCACCTATCATGCTGTCTCCTTTAGCTTTCAAGCAGAAGTCTGCATTGATGTTGGTTCCTGCAAGGATATAACTTTCTCTGTCTTCATTGGCAAATATAGGTTCACCACAGGCAATTTCACCAAGGAGGGGGACTTTCTTGACTTCTACAGGAAAAATATTGTCGAATTTTGGGATATCATTATTAGCACCTATGTTTATCGGCTGATCTCCGTTTACACTTTTAATTAGTTCATCAACAGAAATCCTCATACCTTTAGCAACTTTATCGAATGTTTCTAAAGATGGTGCGATTTCTTTTTTATTTTGTGGGTGCTTATTTTTTTCCAACATAGATATGTAACCTTTACTAAGCCCTGAACGCTTTGAAAATTCTTCCATTGTAAGATTGTGGTCTGCTCTGTATTTTTTGATTATTCCTCCTAGATACATTTTTTTGCCTCCTTATATTTGCCTTGTTTAATATATTATACAATGTAGAGATTTAAAGGTCAATAAAAAGTTTACCAAATTAAACAAAAGTGATTGACTTATTGTGTTTACTGTAGTAAACTTTAGTAAGACGGAAGGAGGTGAGACAATGGGTTACCGAATAAAAGAAGAACGTGAAAAAGCTGGACTCTCCCAAGAAGAGTTAGCAAATGCTTCAAAGGTGTCACGGACAATTATTTCAGGTCTCGAGAGCGGAAGGGTTACAACTACTACAACAGAAACTTTGTATAAGCTTGCAAAGGCGCTAAATAAAAAGGTTGGAGATATTTTTTATACAGATTAAGTTTACTTAAGTAAACAAAAGAAAGGGAGGAAGGAATGAATGGCGTGGATAGTATTTTCAATTTCAATCTGTGCGTTAGGTTGGATTGCAGGGACAGTTAAAGGTAAGGCAAGAATAGGTTTTGTGGCTTTGGCAATTTTAGCTTTTTGCATATATGCATATAGTCTGTTTGCATCGTAGCCATAAAGTCTGAAAAATCAAGGTTTAGCTGTATTGCAAATTCATCGTAATTAGAATAGGGAGAATTTATACCGTAATCAGAATACGAATTGTAACAGGTAATAAACGTAGCTTGACAAGATGTGCTCATCAGATAAACATTTTCCAGCAAAAAATCCATAATTTCTTTTTGGAGAGTGCCATTAAGGGAGTTGAATTCTTTGTTACCTAAGTGGTGAGTAATGCAGAATTGATAAAAAGGAACGTAAAGTTTGTTGATACGTTCTTGAAATTTGGATTTGCGAGTTTCTGCGGAGACTCTTTTAGATGAGAGTAAGAAAAGTATGATTGCAAAAATTGATGGAATAGACAGTTTTAATAGTTCAAATATATTGTTTGAAATTGCAGTTAGCATGGACACTTATCCTCCTTGTTTTTACTAAATTGTATCACAGGAGGAGACAGAGAGAAAGAAGAAAGGAAGGAAAAAATGGATCCATATATAACGATACTGATACTTTGTTTTGCACTTTGGATATTGCTTCATGCTGTAATGATAATGCTGAGGTGGAAGGTGATGATAGCAGTAATGGACTTATTTATTTTAGGGTGTGTTATTGCCCAGCTCGCCGGATGCTTTCCCTCATAGCAGATAAAGCTTCTTCAATAAGTTGATAAAGTTCTTCATTTAGTTTTGAGATTTTAGAGATATCACGGTTTGATTCGCAATAAAGACCAGAAAGCACTCCTGCTTTATAGGCGATTTTCATAATATTTTCCCCTATATCTTCGGGAAGTAGCAGACGTGCTTTATAGCATGCAGAAATCAGCTCTTCAAAATCAAACTTTTTAGAAGAAGAAACTTTTGCAAGAATATCTGCCAGTTCAAAGTAAATATCTCTTTTGAATTCTACTTTCTTAGAATTCATTAAGACTTTATTTGTTTTGTAAATGAGGGCAACAGAAACAACTATTGCAAGAGCCGCAAGTGCAACGGCAATTAAGTTTATGAAATATGGCGATGAAATGAAATCTTTTAACATAGCAAAATCCTCCTTTTAGAGAATTGTATCACAGGAGGAATCAAAGAAAAAGATGGATAAGAAAGGAAGGAAGAATGAATGGAATTTTAATGACACAGTTCTTCTTAACCACATATGGGTTAGTGTTTTCGATAGGGCTGTTTCTTGTAAACATAAGAGAAAACACAGTATTTAGAACTGCATATTTTATTTGCGCTGTAGTTGCTCTGTTATGGCTAATTTACATCGTTATGACAAACAAAGAGTATTTGCTGTATTAAGCCGTGCATGTTCGAGTAGTGTTGTTGCATATTAGACTTATGCTTCTCTTGTACCGCAAGTTGATAAAGTTTTGCTTGATTGAGAAGTTCTTCTATATCGTCATAATGACACTGCGGTAAGAACAGCATTGCTTTGTAACAGGCAGAAACAAGTTGTTCATAGTCAAAAGACGTGCGAACAGAAGCTTTTGAAAATTGTTCGATTAATTCACAGTAAGTACTTTTCTTGAATTCAAAAGACTTGATTTCACGCAAAGCCTCATTGCTTTTCCTTACTTGGACAATAGCAAATAATCCGGGTATCGAAGCAATGATAATTGCGACAAGTGTCTTTAGTGCAAATGAAATAGTCATGATACAATCCTCCATTAAATGAATTGTATCACAGAAGGAAATAAAGAAAAAGAAGGAAGGAGGAAAGAATGACAAGAGAGGAGATATGTGAAGAAATAGAGAAAATGAAAGAGGATTGGCCTAACAATGAAAAAATAGATTATGAGACTGTAAAACGTATGATGGAAAAACCGGTCTCAGATTACAGGTTCAGAGAACTGAAAAAGCGTGTTGATTGGTTGATGATTATTGTAGGGATAAATGCAATTACAATGGCGTTATATATTGCAAATATGTAATATTGCTTGTTGGATAGCTTGAATAAGGAGGAAAGAGTGACAGATGACAAGAGACGAGTGGGAAATTGAATATGTAAAACGTGCAGAAGAACGTGGAGGACCCGCCGAATCGCTTGCAAGAGAAATTCTGGAAGAGCGAAAGAAAGCAATTCTTGTAGAGGCAGAGGTACATCAAACCTGTGACATTCCGGTAATTGTGGCAACGATGGTAAACAGCCTAATGATTATTGGCTTGTGGATAGTAGTGTTAATACTAAGGTGATAATGGCGGCAAGGCTTCCTAAAATGAAGAAAGGAGATAGGAGAGTGGACGAAGAAGAAAAAATGTTTCGCGTGATTGGAAATGCACTAATTTTATTGGCGGCGTTAAACGTCATAACTCTGATAGTGTCAATTATTGCGCTGTTTGCATCAATGCAATGAAAGGAGGTGAAGGGAATTAAAAAGAATAACGGATTAGTTGCTACTATTGGCACACTCACACTGATTGTGGCATTAATGGCAGTCTATCTCTCAAGAATGTAAAGGAGAAGAGAATGGAAAAACAAACGATGGTCAGAGACATGAAAGCTTTTGTCGGCGGTTCTTCATTCATTACCGCAACAAGGCTTGCAAAATTTCTTGGAAAAGAAAAAGAATATGCCTACAGACTGGTAAAAGATCTTGATTATATACCGGGAGAAATTAAAGGCACAAAATACTTTATTCCAGATGTAGCACAAAGAATTATGGAGGTGAAGAGGACATGAAATGGCTGTTGATTGAGATAAGCGGGTGGCTTGGCATAGGTGCGGCGGTATTACTTCCGGCATTATGGCTGAATGGCTACCTTCATATGTGGGGGTTATGATGTGGAAGAGTAACTGGAAAAGTGCCACAGGCAAGAAAACAGAGGTACTGAGAAAGGCTCTGAGAGGGCGTATGTGTCCGAGTAGAGAAGAAGTTATAAATAAATTAAAAAAGGAGAGAAAACATGATTAAAGCAAACAACGGCACAGTGGAGATTGATGGGGGATTTACTACTCTTATCGCCGATTTTACAGTGATAGCCAAGGCTATGTATGAAGAGGCAGGAGCGAAGTTAAGCGATGACAATATGAAGGTTCTGTTGAATGATTGTCTCCAAGCTGCGTTTGAAGAAAATCCGGAAATATTTGGACAAATGATAGACCAGGCACTGACAAAGGCATTTAATAAATTAGAAGCTGAAAAAGAAGCGAGAAAGGAAGAAGAATAATGTACAAAGTAACAATTAATGGAGAGTGTAACGGGGGTTTTTTGTTTAAGCGAAAATCAGAAATGTTGGATTTTATCTCGTGCAGTATTAACAATTTAGACGGCGGTCTGGATTATGACAATAAACCCAAAAATGCAAATATCACAATAGAACGTATGGGCGAAGTGGAAGAAGAGGAAGAGGATTCATGGTAAAAAAAGTGTGCCAAGAGCGGCAACTCTTATAGGCACACAAACAAAAACAACACATACATAGTAGCACAAAACAGGAGGAAAAGCAAATGTACAATGCAAATGCCGTTGCAGATGAGTCAGCAGAAGCAAGGTATACAGCCGTAGAACCGCCGACACTGTGCGACTGCGGAAATGTTGCAGAACACGGTAAGGTCTACTGCTCAGAGTGCCTAAAGAATATGGAAGCGGCGCTAAATCTGGCGGTAGATTATCTAAAGCGGTATAACGCTGTAAGTGAAGATGAAGCAATAGACCAGCTGGTCTATATGATAGAGAGGTAGCAATGAAAAAATTAATTGAAATTCAATCAGAGCTAAAAGCCCCTAAAGGGCAATACAATTCATTCGGAAAATACAAATACAGAAGCGCCGAGGATATTCTTGAAGCAGTCAAACCGCTCTGCCACAAGCACGGGTGTGTCCTCACCTTATCCGATACTTTAGAGTGTATCGGGGAGAGGTATTACATAAAAGCAACCGCAACAATCAGATGTGAAGATGATGTTGTGTCAGTCACAGCATATGCAAGAGAAGAGGAAACCAAAAAAGGCATGGACGGTTCACAGATAACGGGAACAGCCTCTTCCTACGCAAGAAAATACGCCTTGAATGGTCTGTTCTGTATTGACGATACAAAGGACGCTGATACAGACGAATACACAAGCCAGACCAAAGACAACAGCAAGGTTACAAAGTCTGACGTTGAGAAGATTGTGCAGCTATGTGACAAGCACAATAAAGATACGGCAGATATGTGCAAATACTTCAAGGTGGCAAAGGTTGAGGACATGACTAAAAGCCAGTTTGAGGAATTGAAGAGGATTCTGAAATGATAACGAATTTAGATCGCTCTGGCTGGTTCGGAGCATCGGACACAAGTTATGTTATCCGGAAAAACCGAACAACTAAATCATGGCTTGAGTGGTGGGACGTGAAGATGGGGCGGCGTGAAGCCCCTCAGCTCCACACAAGAGAAATAGATGCGGGTACAGCTTGGGAGCACAAGATACTGGAAGAGATAAACCCGAAAATCAGAAAAGACTTCCAGATAAAGATTGATAAGTTGGGCTTGCGTGTCAACTACGATGGCGATTTAGACAACACAATCTATGAGGTAAAGACACACAATTACCTGAAAGAATTCAAAATGCCAAACACCTATAGGCATCAGGCGTATGTAGAGATGTTCGCATGGAAGAAACACTTTGGAAAACTGCCAAAACTGTATATCGCTTTATATAGTCTGATTGATTCTGAATATGAAAACTACTCAACAGCTGTGGACTCGAACAGGATTTCATTCTATGAAGTCAAATACGACAAATCATGGATTAATGGTGTATATCTGCCGAATCTGAAAGAGTTGTGCAGGGCGATGCGGAAAGGAGGAATACCGAAGTGAAATCAATCTTACAAGTTGAAAAAAAGTGCTTCCTATCAGACAGAACTGACTGGCTCGAAAAGCATCATATATTCGGTGCGTCCAATCGGAAATGGTCTGAAGAATACGGTCTTTGGGTGTGGCTGAATCATCATTATCACAATGAACCACCAAACGGAGCACACCATAATAAAAACGTGATGGATTTTCTGCACAGAGAAGGACAAAAAGCATTTGAGGAAATTCACGGTACAAGAGAAGAATTTATAAGCGTATTCGGGAGGAATTACCTTGATTAATTTGACAGTAAAAGGCTCTGAAATAGGCGGTAATATCCTTAGTGGTACAGAGGCACTGTTCACGGTAAAAACCACGCTGAAAACGGCTGAAAAGTGCCTTGATAAGGTTAATAAAGATAAGAGTTATGACGTGGTTATAAAAGAGCACCGCAAGAAGAGAAGTCTCGATGCTAACGCCTATTGCTGGGTTCTGTGCAGGAAGCTTGCGGAGGTATTAGGTACCACAGACAAAGAGGTATATCAGGAGCAAATAAAGCATTATGGATTATCTACAATCAGACCTGAAAAAAACGATATTGTGGAAGAACTGGTGAAGATGTGGGATTTGATGGGAATAGGAAATTCGCACGAGATTCTAGGCGAATCAAAGCTAGATGGGTACACCAATGTAAAGTATTATTACGGCTCTTCACAGTACGACGCCAAGCGTATGGCAAGGCTGATAGACGGCCTTGTTTATGAGTGCAAGGAACAGGGAATAGAGACGTTACCAGAGGGAGAAATTGAGCGAATGATCAAAGCTTGGGGAGGTGAATAAATGGCAAAAGACCCTGCAGTTCTTTTTTATCCATCTGACTTCCTCTCGGGAGTATTTTTAATGGACTATGATACCCGGGGAAGGTACATCACACTACTGATGCTACAGCATGAAAAAGGGAGCATAAAAGAAAACGATTTTTTAAAAATTTCCGGGGAAAAATTTGAAGAGATTTCAGAGAAATTTGAACGTGATTCAAGCGGAAATTACTACAACAAGCGAATGAGGAAGGAATCAAACAGGAGGAAAAAATACACGGAAAGCAGGCGTTCCAATAGGTCTAGCGGTTCACAAAATAAAAAACATATGTCAAACATATGTGAAACACATGATAATACATATGATGAATCATATGTTGAACATATGGGAAATGGAAATAGAAATGGAAATGGAAATGGAAATAGAAATAAAAAAGAAAAGGAAGGAAATGAAAAAGTTCGAGAAATGACCGAGGCGGTTATTGAGAAGTTGAATCATACCTGCGGAAGCCGGTACAAGGCTACCAGTGAAAAAACACGATCGCTTGTACGAGCGAGAATGGAAGACGGATTTACTCTTTCGGATTTTGAAACCGTGATTGAAAAAAAGGCGGCTGAGTGGACAGGCACCGAGTACGAAAAATATCTCAGACCGGAAACGCTATTCGGAACCAAATTTGAAGGATACCTGAATCAGAATCAGACACAGAAAAATAAAAACAAATTTCTGGAATTAGTTGGGAGTTATGACGATGAATAAAAACCAAACGGCAAAAATATTGGCGATGCTGGAAGCGTATTATCCGGGTTCTGATGTTAATCCCGAGATTGCAGTAAATGCGTGGCATGCGATTTTGAAAAATCAAGATTATGAGATTGTGGAGCATGCAGTTATGGGTTTTGCCGCAGCGGACAGACGTGATTACAAAAAATTTCCGTCTGTGGGTCAGATACTTGGGTATGTGGAGAAAATGACAAATACAGGAGACAGCCCGGAAGAGTTATGGAATTTAGTTTACAAAGCAATCAGCGGAAACCCTGACAGAGCAAAAGAGGCATTTGACAGTCTGCCGAAGTGCTGTCAGATATGGCTGAACAATCCGAATCAAATACGAGAACTTGGGATAACGGATATCACAACAGTTAACACGGTGGTACGAGGGCAGTTCCTAAAGACAATCAAGGAAATTCAGGAGCGTGAGAAAGTACAAGAGCAGCTGCCAGAAAATGTGCGCAAGGCAATTGGAACCTTGCAGTTAGGAGGTTAAATGACAGAGTTTGCAGAGATATGCTCCAAGGCTGGGAGCATTACCAGAGATGAACTTGTGAGAATCAAAGAAAAATACCCGATGTACGCAAACGCCCATGAAGGCTATGCGGTGCTTTTGGAAGAGGTTGAAGAGGCACGGGAAATGCTAAATGGCGTTGAATCATATACGGCGATGCTGTGGGAAGCGGTGAAAAACGATAACCGCAAAGAAATCAAACGAACTTTAACAAAAATCGGGAATTTTGCAATAAACGGCTGTGCTGAACTGGTACAGGTAGCAGCAGTAACACAGAAGTTCGCAGAAAGTGAGGCAAAGAATGAATAACGTGGCACTTATCGGAAGAATAACAAAAGACCCTGAGGTCAGATATACAGCGGGCAATGAGCCTATGGCAGTTGCGAAATTCAGCATCGCCATAAATCGCCCTACAAAAGGAGAAAACAAGGCAGACTTCCCGAATATCGTTTGTTTCGGAAGGCTCGCTGAGAATGTCGAAAAATGGTGTTCTAAAGGGTCTAGGGTTGGCATAACCGGGAGAATCCAGACGGGAAGTTATGAAAACAAGGAAGGCAAGAAGGTTTACACAACAGAGGTCCTCGCAAACAACGTAGAATTTTTGAATCCAAAATCCGAGGCAAAACAAAAAGAGACGGAAGCAGATGTGCCGGAAGGATTTGCAGCGATTGAAGATGAGGATATACCTTTCTAGGAGGGAAAAATGAAAAAGCGCAGACCGAAGATAGAACTATCTAAAAAACAGATTGAGAAAATAAAAAAAGAAGTCTGTAAAGATGCCACTGCAAGGGTAATGATACTGGCAGTTGCTTCCGCCGCAGATGAATTCAAGCTATCGGAAGACCAGATATGCAACATGGCAAAACGAATGGGAAGATACGCAGAACATCTTGACGAGAAGCGGTTAAAACTCAAAGAAATGACAGATATCATCGAGAAAAATACAGGTCTGAAACTGGGAGGATTACGATGACGAAAAAACGCAGAAAGCACAGCATGACACAGGAAGAAATGATTGCTGATATAAAACGCGTCATGGAGATTGTCGGAGTAACAGACAGACTTCCAAGCACAAGAGACGTTCGGAAATACGGTAACATAAGTGAAAAATCGCTAAAAGAATTCGGATATCTTTCTGGAATCTCTGAAATTATGGGGCTTCCGCTGTACGGCGGTGCAACATGGACACCCGATAAGATTGCGAACGAAATAAAACGGATTATCGAAACGCTTGGTCTTGACTGTATGCCGACAATGAGACAGATTGCCGAATACGGAAGGTGCAGTAACGATGTTATATTCCGTAATGGTGGATTAAGAAAATTCTCCAAAGTTATCGGAATTCCTATGGCTGGTGAAATAGGCTATAAGAAAGTTTGTCGGCAGTGTGGAAAAGAATTCCGAACACAAAAAACAGGCACACTCTACTGTTCGAGCAAGTGTAAGCAGGAAGCGAAAAAAGAGCGTGACGGCCAAAAGACAGATAACACCGCGCCAAAAAAGCTCGCAAAGGCAGGCAGGGCGTTCCGTATAGAAGGTGCAATGAGGAAGCAGGGCAAACGGTATGCAGACTATCAAAAACAGAAAACGCTTGAAATGGTTGGAGGTATTGATGTGAGCAAGTATGAGGGACTGCGATGAACAGCAGACAAAAAGGTGCAGTAGGCGAAAGGGAACTCGCAAATGCACTTAAGGCGTATGGGTACGATACTAGAAGAGGCCAGCAGTTTTGCGGGGCAAATGGAGATGCTGATGTGGTAGGTATTGAAGGGCTTCATATCGAGTGCAAACGAGTGGAAAAACTTAATATCGACAATGCCTATAAGCAAGCTGCAGAAGATGCAAGAGACGGTGAAACGCCTGTTGTCATGCACAGAAAGAACGGGCAGAAATGGAAAGTGACGTTGTCACTTGAAGATTTTATGAAGCTATGGAAAGGAGAAAAGTATGGTTGATTTAGGAAATACAAAACCAGACACATACACAACCAGAAAAGCCTGCCTAGAGTCAGCCATGGAAATAGTCTGTAACGACCGGGAAGACACATATGGAAGCCCAGAGGACAACTTTTCTCTAATTGCTGAACTATGGTCAAACTATACCGGTGCAGAGTTATCTGGTAAAGATGTGGCAATGATGATGGCACTGCTGAAAATAGCCCGGATTAAGACAGGGAAGTACAAGGCTGACAATTACATTGATCTGGCTGGATATGCGGCTTGTGCGTGTGAGATTGGAGATAACAATGAAAAATGAACCGCCCTGCAGAAACTGTACGGACAGAAAGCAGGCATGCCATGACACATGCAGGCTGTTTGCGGAATACAGGGATAAGTTGCAGACCCTGCACCAGAGAGAAAAAAGTGATAAGGAATGGGGCAACTATAAAAAGGACACTGTAGATAGACGGATAAAATAGGAGGAAAGAATGAAAAAAATTAATTTAAAAAACCCACAAACAAAAAATGGTACAACTACATGGGACTGCGTATACTTCGGCCACTACCCACAAAGCGCCGATGGAAAGGACGGATTCAAAAACGAACCCATCAAATGGCGAGTGCTGTCCGTCAACGGAAACGATGCCTTCCTCCTGGCAGACAAAAATATTGATAGCAGGATTCCATATAACGAAGAATTCACAGGTGTGACATGGGAAACCTGTACCATGCGTAACTGGCTGAATAGTAGCTTCATGAATAAAGCTTTCAGCAACGGGGAGCAGAGCGCTATTCGTACAACCAATGTAGTCAACAAGGACAATCCAAAACATGGAACAGAAGGGGGAAATAACACACAGGACAAAGTTTTCCTGCTTTCCATTGAAGAGGTAATGAAACCTGCATACGGATTTCCAAGCAATTATGATGGTACAGAAACCAGAAAAGCAGTGAATACGGCATACACGGCAAGTAAAAATAGTTATATGAATAGTGCCGGTAGCAGGGACTATTGGTGGCTCCGCTCGCCGGGTTACGACTCTTTTTTTGCATCCGGAGTGCATTACTACGGCGACCTCAGCTACAACGGTATTCGTGTCAACAATAGTTACGATGCAGTGCGCCCCGCTTTGCATTTAAATCTATCCTCTAATCTCTGGTCTTACGCCGGGACAGTTTCAAGTGACGAAACGGAGGAAGAAAATGAAAAATAACACACTGCAAGAAATACTAAAAAAACATAAATTATGGATAGATACAGACTATGTAAAGGGGGAGCGTGCCTACCTGCAAGGTGCCTACCTGCAAGATGCCTACCTGCGAGATACCAACCTGCAAGGTGCCAACCTGCAAGGTGCCAACCTGCAAGGTGCCTACCTGCGAGATACCAACCTGCAAGGTGCCAACCTGCAAGGTGCCTACCTGCAAGGTGCCTACCTGCGAGATGCCAACCTGCGAGATGCCAACCTGCAAGGTGCCAACCTGCAAGGTGCCAACCTGCAAGGTGCCAACCTGAATTATCCAATTAACTGTCCCGAAACAGGAAGTTTTATCGGATATAAAAAAGCGGTTGATGGCAGAATTGTAAAATTGCTGATTACAGATGATGCAAAACGTTGTTCTGGAACCAGACGAAAATGCAGATGTTCCAAGGCGCAGGTTTTAGAAATTACAGATATTAGCGGAAATAACCATGATAATGCGATAAGCATACATGACAAAAATTTTATTTATAAAGTCGGCAAAACTGTCGAAGTAGATAATTTTGATGAAAATAGATGGAACGAATGTAGTACAGGTATTCATTTTTTTATTACACGGCAAGAAGCGGTAGAATATTTATAAATAAATAAAATAACAGAGGTGGACGAATGAGCAAATACGAAATTGATTATGATAATTACAAATGCTGTCCGGAATGTGGACAGGCGATAGATAGAAAGGAAATAGAAGTATGATTAATTTAGAAAAATACAAAAATGAACTAGTGAAAAGTGGTAGATATTTCGGAGTAAATAGTAACAATATTGAAAAGTGTGACAATATATCTTGTAGTAGTTGTATTTTTAGTGAGGGCGGTTGCGATAATGAACGATTAAAGTGGTTATTTGAGAGAGAAAAGATAACTATTACACAGAAAGAAAAGGTGTTTTTAGATGCTTTTGTCGAAAGAACAGAATATTGGATTGCACGCGATAAAAATGGTACGCTGTGTTTATTTAATGAGGAGCCACTATGTGATGACGGAGTCTGGGAAGACCAATTCGGACAATTCGTTCCCCTGAATATAAATATGTTTACATTTATCAAAAATGATAAAGCATGGCCAGTAAGTGAATTAAAAAATCTAGAGGTATCTGATGAATAGCAAAAATCAAACGATACACATAGACTCAGACAGCTCGCTGTTTACCTGTGCGGTCAGGTACGCTATAGGGCGTAAGTCATACATGCCCGATCTGGTCTGCAGGGAACTATTACCGATAATTGACAGGCTGAGCGACAGGAATCTGTACGTGATGAAGCGTGATATTGAAAGCGAACTAAAATTCGATATCCCGGAAAAGGAGCTGTGGAAATCACTGTTAGAAAACATAAATGCTGAGATGCAAAAAAGAAAGAGTCTCAGAAAACAAAATAGCCCTTTTGAGGAATAAACATAAGTACAAATTTCCCCGCAGTATTAATGCTTTTATTGAATAACACCTGCGGGGAGAAAGGGGGACAAGTGACTGATATATTCGAGAAATACTGGCGTTTTGACACGGAAGCTTTTATAAAAGATTACCCTAATATCAAGGAGGAAATTCAACAACTAGAATTTGAGCTGCTAGAGCTGACAGAGGTGAGAGGGAGAAGCTTTGATTCATCTCCAAGCGGAACCAAAAAAGGGGACAGCGTGGCATCTACAGTAGAGAAAAAGGAGAAAATAGAAACAAAAATGAAAGAGTATCAAGAGTTTCTTGATACGTACCAAACGGCTTATTTACACCTCACAGAAGAGGAAAAGGCGTTTATCTACTATTTCTTTCACGCACCCGGTACCAAGAGTTCCAATGTGCGTTTTTTGCAGCAGAAATTCAATATAGAAATCAGCGAGGTTTACCGCCGCCGCCGAAGAGCCATTAAATCCTTTGCAAGGTGGCTCGGTGTTAAAAACACATATGGATAATATCATTAATATGGTGTAAAATAAAAGAACGCACGGTATCGTGCCGTGCGTTCGATGTGTTACTCAATACGATTGTCCAATGCGTGACATTCTTCCTTGAGGTTATAAACAGAATCTGTTATCAAACTAAAGCAGTCCATGGTTTGATAAAGCTCGGAGAGTGCCAACCCTGTTAATGTGGGGTTGGCATGCTCTATTTTTTCGGCAATTTCAGCAAAACGCCCATAGAGCATATTAAGCGAAGTGCTGATTCTGTCCAAATAAACTGCTATATCAAGAATGTCTAAATAGTTATGCTGTTTTGTATATGTATTCATTATGCTACCTCCATAAACTTGTTGATGAAATATTGCTGTCCTTTACCAGTAACTTTAGGTGTTTTCTTTATGTCAATGGAACCGTCAGGATTATTAATTGTCCGTTCTTTAATTTCAAATAATCCCAAGTCCATAGATTTCTGAGTTGGCATATTCCAGTCAGAGCCTTTTCTTTTGATTAGGTAACCATTATCCCTAAGCCATGCAAAAAGTCTGTTCTGACCGATTTCCACGCCGTTCTGGCGTAATATTTTAGCAAGTTCACCGATTAGGATTGAAGTTTGAGAGGCTGCTACTGCATCAGCAAATAATACTTTTGGCTTGTCTGCCTCGATTTTGGTTTCAAGCTCGCTTACTTGCTTGTTTGCAAATTCTAAAGCCCTTTTCATTATCATTTCAGGGCTATTCCACATGGTCTCAAGCTGTATGAAATACTGTCTTGCTTGTTTCCCTTTTTCGTTTCTCTGGAGCATACAGATCTCTTTTGCCATTTCTATTGTGAGTTGATGGTCTTGTCTTGGTCTGCCGCCTTCGGAGGTTTTACTCAAAAATGAGTAAAAGTCATTTCCCTCACAAAAACCATACTCGCACATACGATGAAACCAATCGTTATATCTGGTTTCGACTTCTAAGAAGCCATGCAATTCTCGAGCTGATACGGTGGGGCGGTCACTATCATAGTTTACTGTAATTAAATTGTTCATATTTCTGCACTTCTTCTTTTCCTTTCTTTTTTTGCGAAAATCTCTTGAAATTTCCGAGAAAAAGGAATACCATAAAAATGCGTATTTTTGGGTATTCCTTTACCCGGAATTGAGTAAGTATTTTTTATGGTTGGAAGATACTTACTCATTTTTTTCATCTGCTGCAACTTGTTTTTCTAATGCCATTACTATATAACTGCTCATGGACATGTCATGTTTTGCGGCAGTAACTCTTAAAAGTTTTTTAAACTCTGGAGCAACATAAAAGTGGACTCCCGCAGTTTTATCTTGCTTTTTCATATTTTTTCACCTCCTTATTATCATTATATAACACGTTTTTTGATTTACTTACAACTTGGACAAGTTTTTTAATATTTTTTTGATATATACACCTCTAGCGGTGTATATATTTTTTAGGGAATCTATTTATCCCCTAAAAAACTTTCTACAGCGCTTCTTATTACGCTGGCTTGCGATACTCCCTTAGTGCGGCATTTTTCTTTAAAATCCTTTACCAAGTCTTTTGGGAGCCTTACGGCTAACTGTGAGTAGTTCGCCGCATCCCATCGTTTATTTGCTGCTTGCCTTGCAGGAGTATATTCCCTTTTGGCTATTGAAACCACCTCCTTTCGGTGGTATAATAGTGCCAAGAGGAACGCCGATGAAAACGGCTGACCGTGGAGCTAAAAAATAGCCGCCAAAGGTCTCAAGCTCGGGCGGTTATTTTATTTCCTTTACAATTCTGTATAGGATAAGTAGACAAATTACATTCATGATGTATTCTATCATCTTACCACGTCCTTTCTACTAATCCCAAAAGACTTTTGAAAGAAAGTGGTCAACCGCTTTCGCTTTGTCCTCTTGACAATATTATAATAGCATGTACTGCTAGCGGTGTCAAGAGATATTTTTAAATTTTATTGAACCGTGAACCGCATAGACTGAGAAGGTTTTGTAAAGGCGGCGTATAAATCAGCGTGAACCGCCTTAAATGCCTTACTGTCGAATCTATTTGATGTAATAGGCTTATACCTTAGCCTGTGGATTCCCACGCTTAAATCAGCTGTTTTCCTCCTTTCCGTTTCTGCTTTCAGCTCACTTTCAAGCCTTTCAATTTCCGTTATAACTTCGTCTTTCATGGCTTTCATTTCCTTTAATTCAACAATTGTGTTCTCTAAATTTCTGTCAGTCATTTTGCTACCTCCTATATATTCCTTTAACAAGCCTTTACTGTAGTAACGAATTGTCCGTAATTCATAGCCCCTAAAACCTTGGCTATACTGCCTTCGTATAACTTGTCGTTCCATTTATGAACTAACTCATTATGCTTTTTCTTGGCTTCCTCAAGCGTGTCTGAGCGATAACACTCTATCTCATCGCCATCGTCAAACATAACCATTGTTTCATATTTTCCACAAAATTCAACGGTTGAAATCATGGCGTTGGT
>CAUWJW010000018.1:0-17609 GCA_963558985.1 uncultured Clostridia bacterium
TATGTAAGCTATCCTAGCGCATAAAAACCACCCCCTTTAAATGGTAAGCGTCTAAAAACAATTGATACATTACTGTATACTCCTCTCTCTCCGCTTTCCTTTCCTGCGCACTGCAATCAGCATCATCCCACTGCTGCCCACTGCCATAATGATACAAAGAGCAATTTCCTGAGAAACTCCCATCAGTATCACAGAAGCCGCAAGCTCAGTCAGCAGGATCACTCTGGCCTTCAGGCGAAACACCCGCCATTCCTTCACGTTTAACGGCTTGTTCACACTTTCAACCGGCGCTTTCACAAAGATCACTGCCGAGGACACCGCCAAAATGACTAGGTCTGCAATGCCAGAAAAGGAAACATATTTTAATATCAACAATACACCACTGATCAGCAGCACCGACAGGCAATAGCACCTTGCCTGTGTCTTTGCATGATACCCGCCTGCATATCGCCGCAGAGGGATATATGCTGCTGAAAACAAAAAACTCTGCCACAGCATCCCGAATAACATTCCAATTGCCGCTGTAGTCGCCAGATTGACAAGCAATAATACCAAACCCTGAATTCCAAATAGATATAATTCCTTTTCCGATTCCTGTATAATGCCTGCCTTTATCATGGCTTCTACAGAAGGCTCAATCAATACCTCTCTCATTTTACTTTGCTCAACTTTTTGGCACATTCAGGCACTTCTTCCTGATAGATACGGAACGTACATGTCGAATTCACATTTAACGTTGCTATTGCCAAAGCAGCCATTGCAATTACATTTCCAAATTTGATTATGATTTTTTTCATTTTTTCCTCCCTGTTTAGATAATATTTTTACGGTCTGCATTGTATCAGCTTTTCACTTCCAATAACAGTACTTTGTAATAAACACCCCTTCTAATTGTAATAAATACGAGTTTTTTCCCGCAAAAAGCAGAAAAAAAGCGTGAAAGTTTCTTCACTGAACCTTCACGCCTCTTTTCTCTTTTCTTCAATTTTTACATAGAAAACAACAGGATTTCTACAGAAAACCATCGTTCATCATAGTCAAACTGCAGTTCTCCATGGTATTTGTCTACAATTCTTCTGACATTTTTCAGTCCGATTCCATGCTTGTGGGAGTCCGCTTTTGTCGTTACAAAGTATTCTCCCCGCTTCCTGATGCTTCCGCTATGGCTGTTTCTGATTCGTATGTGCAGCATTCCCCGCCGCTCTTCCATAGTAAAAAACAGTTCCCGTACGCCTCTGCACTGCCGCAGCGCCTGCAGTGCATTATCCAGCAGATTTCCCAGCAGAATATTTATATCCATCTCTTCCGTAGAACGGTTGTTTTGCAGTTTTACGCTGCAGTGGATGGTTGTCTGCAGTTTCTCTGCCTCTCCCAGTTTTAAATTCAGAATCCCGTCAATAAGGGTATTGCCGGTTGAAACGAATTCCCCCTGTACGTTAACAGCATTTTTCATTTCACCCAAATAGTTTTTTAACGCTGAAAGGTCTTCCTGTTCTGCCAGATGCTGCAGGCCGGCAACATGATTGTTCCAGTCATGACGAAGGGCGGAAATATTTTCTCTCGCCTGATTCAAAAGTTCCAGCTGCTGTTGATATGCACGGTTTTGCACTTCCAAAACCATTACCTGTGTTTGATTCCGATGCAGCTTTGTAAGGTGCTGAAAAAGATAAAAACAAAGGATATTGAGTATCAGAAAGCCGAACTCCCCTATCGCAACTGCCGTTTCATCTTCACAGTTATCCACAGTAATCACAATAATCGCCATGCTGATTACCGGAACTGACACAACCCTCAGCCAGTCCCGAAAGAAAATGTCTTCACCTTTGCGCAGTTCCAGAAACCTTTGCAGCAGCACGATGATTAAGAAGCACAATAAATCGGAAACTGCCATTGCAACAGGTACCACATGCTTTACCTTCGCCGTAACCACTGCAATGTATACTAAATCTTCACAAATTAAATTGAACACCAGAATCATAACAGGCGCACAAATCTTATATTTCCATTTTCCCTCATAAGTCAATACCACGAGAAAAAGTCCCATAAGATTAGACAGCAAAATCACTACCGGACTCCACTGAAAATACAGATACCCTAAACTGTTCCCTGCAAAATACAGTATGAGCAGAGCATATCGAATTCTTAACCGCAGCTTCGACCCTTCCGCTGCAAAGAACAGCTTGAAAAATAAATAGATCAAATATATGCGAAATAAATTTCCGGCTAAATATAACAGTTCTGTAATTTGATGCTCCCCCTTTCTCATAAATCATTCCAGATTTTCAGTATTTCTTTTTTCACCGATATTCTGTAGGATTCACTGACAGGAAGAATCTGTGAATTTAAAAACTGCACCTGATTATATTCATAATGCGCTATACCCAACGGGTTGATCAGGTAGGACTGATGAATCCTCAGAAAATATCCTTGCGTCTTCTCTTCTATATGCTTTATCTTGTCATAAAACGCATATTCTTCCTTCTCTGTATGCAGGCAAACCTTCCTTCCCAGGCTTTCAAAATACAAAATATCGCCATAAGGAATCCTGTGCAGTGTCCCTCCTGTTTTAAATTCAAAGGTCTTCTTGCATATGACAGAAAGGCGCATAGCTTTTTCCAAAACATCAACGACTTCCTGCCGCGCAAACGGCTTTGTTAAAAAATGAAGGGGATGGATGGGAAACAGTTTTAGGGCATACTCCGGTTTTCCTGAAATAAACACAATATGCACCGTTTCATTACAAAGTTCCTCTCGGATTTTCCGTCCTACTGCCACGCCATCCATCAGATCCAGCTCAATATCTAAAAAAATCAGATCAAAATGCCTGCCTGAAGCAATCGCTTCGTACAGCGCTTCTCCACTTGAAAAGGTCTCTGCTGTAAGGCGGCTGCTTTGTATGTATGGTTCCAGACAAGCACTGATTTCCTGACAAATCAATTCCTCATCGTCACAAATTGCAACGCAGAACACATCTTTCACCTCTCCTGCACTTTATTTTGATTTTCTGCTGCTGACAGCACTGAAATTGCCGTATACATTCTTTCCATTGACAGTCTTACAGGCTCTTACCTTGTAATAATAGGTTCTGCCTTTTGTCAGCTTCTTGTTGACAAACTTTGTTGTTGTACTGCCCACCTTTTTCACTCTGCCGTATTTCCCGCCTTTGGTCTTTGTTCTGTAGACCTCATATCCGGTCACTTCCGGCACTGCCTTCCAGCTGACTGTAATCTGCTTCTTTCCTGCCTTTGTGCTGACAGAAGGCGTCTGGGGCAGCGCTTTGCGGTAATGTACTGCTGAGAACGGATGCGTTTTCGTTCCGCTGTAAGCTCTCACTTTATAGTAATATCGCTTTCCTGCTTCCAGTCCTGTATCTTTATAACTGGATGTACCACTGCCTGCTGTTTTTATCTTGCGGTAAGTGCCGTCTTTGGAATCTGCCCGGTAAATCTGGTATCCGGAAACGCCGTCAATCTTGTTCCACTTTACTTTTACGGTATTGTAAGTTTCATAGGAAGTGCCCAGACGAGGGATTCGCTTCACCATTTTGTTCAGATAGTTCAATTCGTCCTGCGCTCCGCTCCTGTACAGATCCTTTGCACTGAACAGGGCATAGCCTTCGCATCCGCCGGCACGCAGCAGATTCAGCTGAGTTGCCAGATTGGTGGATTTCCTGCTCCAGCCCGGGTCATCGCTCGCCGTGATTCCTGTCCGGTAAGAAGCCAGGCCGATATACATATCCGCACCGTTCTTATTCAGCTTCGTCCATGCCTTAAGCCGGTCAGAATACATGGAAGTTTTGCCGCTGCTGCCCCACTGATCCGTCCAGTAGATCTGCGGAACGATGTAGTCCAGATAGCCGTCGTCAGACAGCCAGGCGTCAATATCAGCGCCTGCGCTCCTGCAATTGTCCAGATTTCCCTGAGGGCTGATGCCAAACTGCGCCTTGCTGTCTTCTGCCTTCACGGTGCTGTACACAGCCTTAACCATTTTGTTGACATATTTCCGCTTATTCTTTGCCGAAGGATCTTTGCTCACAGAGAGAATATTCTTGTTGTCCCGATTCTTGTAACCCTTCTTGGCATGGTAAAAATAGTCGTCAAAATGGATTCCATCTACATCATAGGCCATAACCTCCTTTACAGCTGTCTGAATCCGTTTGGTAGAGCTTGTATAAGCCGGATTCCAGTAATAGTTCATATCGATTCGATACGGATTCATCCATGCATGCAGTTCCATGCCCTTTGCATGAGTCAGCTCCACCATGACTTTAAGCGGGTCAAAAGAATAGGTGTTTGCCGCTGTTTTCCCGGACTTTGCTTTTGATGTGAGATAAGATGATGCTTTGAAGGTCTTGCTCTTCCATGCTGCATCATCAAAGGCTCTTACATGAAAATATACGGTATTGATGTTGTTTATCTTTGCCTTGGACAGAAATGACGAAGCCTTGGAGCGAAAAACGGACTCGCTGTTTGTCTTCAGTCCCAGAGAGCTGAAGTCTACGTAAGCCAGCCAGATTGCCCGCACTTCCGAATCCGTCTGTGCGGCTTTCACTTCTTGTGCCCGGTTGAAAGGCAGTCCCCCAAGGATTCCTGTAATACCAAAAATACATACTGTAATCATTGCTGCGATTCTTTTTTTCATTGTTTCACCATTTTTTTCTGTAATTTCTTAACTCTTTTTTTGCACCTTTCCGATAAAAATCTTTTGCACTGAACAGGGCGTATCCTTTGCACCCCTGCTGTCTTAATATTTCCACCTGACGGGCGATATTGCCGCCGGATTTTTCCCATCCCGGATCATCGCTCCCCTTCTCGCCTGCCCGGTACAGCGCCAGTCCCGGATAAAGGGGTATGTTGTTTTTGTTCAGCGAGATCCACTCTTTGAGTGTGTCCGTAAACATATGCTTTCGCCATGATGCGCTGTGGTTATCTGTCCAGTAAAGCTGGGGCATCACATAATCCACATAGCCGGATGTACGCATCCAGGTTTTCACATCTGCGCCGATAGATTCGCAGTAGCTGATGTTTCCTGCAGGGCTGATTCCAAATTGGATGTCTTCCCCGTAGGATTTGACTCTTTGATACACCTTCCGCACCATCCGGTTTACATGCTCTGCCTTTTTTTCATTGGAGCCTTTTGCGCCTTCTTTGTAAAAATAATCGTCAAAATGAATCCCGTCAACAGGATAAGACTCCAAAATCTCGTCTACGCAGGAAAGAATCTCCTGTTCTGAGGCTTTCTTTGCCGGATTGAGAATCTTCGCCTCTAAGCTTTCGCCCCTGTACGGATTGAGCCAGGCATGAAGCTGCATCTCGTGTTTGTGCGCCAGATCCGTCATAATCTTCAGGGGGTCGTAGGGAATGGGTTCTGCTCTGTCCCACAGATAGCGGCTCATGGGAAATTTCTCAGAAGGGTATGCGGCATCCCGGAAGGCCCGCACATGAAAATAAATTGTATTGATTTTATTTTTTTCACAGGACTTGAAGAAGCGCTGCGCATTGTCTGTAAACTCCTGCTTACTTTTATTATATAAACCCAGCGGTTTGCAGTCAACGTAGGCCAGCCAGACGCCTCTTACTTCTTCCGGCTGAGGAATCGGCCCGCTTTTGCTGCCGTACCAGAGGGTCGTGCCCGTTAATACTGCAAGAAAGACCAGAATTCCGATGACAACCGGTTTCTTTGCAGCAGCTGCTTTCGTCCTTCTTCTTCTCTTCTTTTTCATACCAGCCTGTTCCGTCTTTCTCCTGTGAGGTATCCCTTCAGATTCCATCCGCAGGTGTCGATGACTGTTTTTCTGGTCTCTGCCGGTGAGAATCCCACGTGAGGCGTAATGATGCAGTTCTTCACTCCAAAAAGCGGGCAGTCTTCGTCAGGCGGCTCTTTTTCCAGTACATCCAGTCCTGCGCCGGCCAGTCTGCCCTTCTTCAGTGCATCTGCCAGCGCCTCTTCATCTATCAGTGCGCCTCTTGCTGTATTAATGAGAATTGCGCCCTTCTTCATCCGATTAATGAAATCCCTGTTCACCATGCCCCTGTTTTCCTCTGTAAGAGGGCAGTGAAGGGAAACTACGTCAGAAGCAATGGTCTCTTCCGGATCTCTGCTGTAAATATGAATCTTCATCCCCAGAGCCTCGCCGATACGGGCTGTCTGTTTCCCAATGGCTCCGTATCCGATGATGCCAAGAGATTTTCCTGCCAGCAGGGTAATAGGATATCGGTCTCTGCTCCAGCGGCCTTCCTCTACGGCCTGATGATAAAGGGCTGCTTTACTGGTCAGGGCAAGAAGAAGAGAAATGGCATGCTGTGCCACAGCTTCTGCTGAATACGCCGGTACATTGCACACGGCAACTCCCAGCTCTTCCGCTGCCTTCAAGTCCACATGATTATATCCTGTAGCCGCAATTCCAATAAACTTCAGCCTGGGGCAGTCTGCCATGATTTCCCGGTTCATCGGAAGGGAATCCACAAATACAGCCTCTGCCCCTTCCAGCCTTTCATGCACAAGCTCCGCCGGAGTATCCTCATAATGCACAAACTCTCCCAGCTCTTCAATAGGTCTCCAGGAAAGGTCTCCCGGATTCACCGACCCGCTGTCTAAAAAAACAATTTTCATTTTCCGCTCCTACTCATCCAAAGTTTCCAAAATCCGCTCAAGCTGCTGCTGCAGCCGTTTGCTCTTCTTTCCCTTTACCGTCAGCACCAGATTCCTCCGCCGGAAGACATCTCCTGCAAGACTTGTCAGTTCCTGCGGCGTTACTGCTGCATAAGCTTCTTTGCGCGCCTCTAAATCCGTACTCAGCTTTCCCAGTATATGCCCCTCGTAAGCCTGGCTCCAGTTAAGGTTTGGTGCATGATCCAAAAGCATCTCGCCATTGTCGATATACACCGGTTTCACATAATCCAGTTCATCTGTGATTCCCTGCTTCAGCTCCCGGAACAGTTCTACCGCCATCTCCACTGACTCTGCCAGCTTTGCAGGCTGTACCTCATATTGAAAATACAGGTTTCCTATATTGCCGTACTGCTCCATCCCCGGGTCAAAACTGTAAATAAACCCGGATTTTTCAGAAAGGGCCTGATGGATCTTCGAGTTTTCACAGTCAAAAAGGAGATCGTAAAGCAGAATATAAACAGGCTGGCTGTAAGCCCTTGTATCAAGGTCAAAGGAAAATCGCACCAGCGTGTCGCTGCTTTTTTTAATGCTTACCCTGCCGTCTCGCTTAAAAAATTCCGCAGGTACCGGTGCAAGGTTTTCTCTCACCGGCTGCCCCCGGTAAATCTCATAGGCTTCTACCGCCTTTTTTAAATAAGCAATATCGGTTTCGTCCCCATTGCCTGTCATGTAAAAAAACAGATTCTCTGCGGAAAAAAGCCTTTCATGGGCCTTCTGCAGGGAAGCTTTTCCCATTTTATCAAGACCTGTACTGGTTCCTGTGATAGTTCTCTCAAGGGATGTCCCTTTCCACACCAGTTCCCCGGAAAAAAAGCTGAGAGAATGTTTTTCATCTTCTTCCCGGATTTCGGCTTTAATCCTCTTTCTCTCTACCTGGATTTCTTTTGCCGGGAGCGTAATGGGCTCCAGCAGCCTTACCATTACATCGATTCCATCCCGAATATGTTTCTTTGCCCCCGTCAGTTCAAACTGGATAAATTCCCGGTATGTGCAGGCGTTGAACATCAGCCCTCTTTTGTCCAGATATTCATACAGCTTCCCTTCCATCAGGCTGTTAATATTCCGTATTACAATATGCTCCAGAAAGTGGGAAATTCCATTTTCTTCTTCTGATTCATACATGCTTCCTGCACGCAAATAAAGACCGATGCAAAAGCTGTGGAGATGCTGCCCCGGATAATGATAAATTTCCACATGATTGTCAGTTAAAAAACGTTTTTCCATTTATTTTCTGCTTTCCAGGTATGCGTGCCTGCCTTCCCGGTACAAGTCTCCTCCTTTGCTGTCCAAAACTACGGTCACAGGAAAATCTTCTACTTTTAATTTTCGTACAGCCTCTGCCCCCAGGTCTTCAAAGGCGATAATCTCCGCTTCTTTTACTCTCTGGGCCATAAGTGCTCCCGCTCCTCCTATGGCGGCAAAGTAGACAGCGCCGTTGCGCACTGCAGCCTCCTTCACTTCATCGGATCGCTGCCCTTTCCCGATCATGGCGCTTTCCCCCAGATCCAGCAGCACCGGCGCATAGGCATCCATACGGTAGCTGGTTGTGGGTCCTGCAGATCCGATGGGATTCCCCGGTTTTTCCGGAGTCGGCCCTACATAATAGATAACTGCATCTTTGAGCTCAAAGGGAAGCGGTTCCCCCTTCTGAATCTTCTCTACAATCCTTTTGTGGGCCGCGTCTCTGGCTGTATAAATGGTTCCGGTCAGAAGAACAGTGTCTCCTGCCTTGAGTTCCTTGAATTTTTCCGTTGTAAACGGCTCTTTTATTTTATGCTCCATAAGCCTTCTCCTTTCCATTTACAGGATCATTTCTCCGTGTCTGCTCACGTGACAGTTGATGTTTACTGCTACAGGAAGCCCTGCAATATGTGTAGGCGCTGTCTTTATGTTTACTGCCAGCGCTGTAGTCCTGCCGCCGAATCCCTGAGGTCCGATGCCCAGTTCATTGATCCGCTCCAGCAGTTCTTCTTCCATCTGTGCATAAAAGGGATCTTCATTCGGCCTGTCAAAAGGCTCCAGAAGCGCTTTCTTTGCCATGAGGGCTGCTTTGTCAAAGGTACCGCCGATGCCTACTCCCACTACAATAGGCGGACATGGATTTGCCCCGGCCTCCTCGCATACTTTTACGACAAAGTCTTTTACGCCGTCAGCGCCTGCCGATGGCGGCAGCATTTTAATCTGACTCATGTTTTCCGAACCGAATCCCTTTGGTGCGAAGATTACCTTCACCCGATCCCCGGGAACAATGGTGTAATGAATGTGGGCAGGTGTGTTGTCTCCTGTGTTCACCCGCCGCAGCGGATCCTTGACTACAGACTTTCGCAGGAAGCCTTCTCCATATCCTTTTCGCACACCTTCATTGACAGCCTCTTCCACTGCCATGCCTTCCAGATGCACATCCTGACCGATTTCCAGAAACACGCAGGCAAGCCCGGTGTCCTGACACAAAGGAAGTTCCCCCTGCTCTGCAATCCTGATATTTTCCTCTATTTTTTCCAAAACATCTTTCGCCACCGGCCACGGCTCTGTCTGTGCCTGCCTGTGAATTGCCCGCTTCACATCGGGACAGAGAAAGTGATTTGTCTCCTTTGCCATTTTGGCTACCGCTTCTGTAATTTTTCCGGTATCCAATGTCCTCATAAACCTATCCTCCTGATTCTCCTGCGCTTTCCCGCAGATTCGTATTCTTTATTATACGCTGAAAGCTTTGTGCCCGCAAGGTGAGCCTTTTTTCTTTTTTCGCCGTACTAAGGGCATATTCTCCTGTTTTTCTGCATACATTGCAGCGATTCTATTTTTTGGAGGTCCCCATGAAACGAAACATAAGAAAAAAAAGAAATGCTCTGCTGAAAGCATTTCTCTGCCTGACAGCTTCTGCAGCTTTCGTGCTGATTATGATCCCTTTTACCATTACCCTCCTCTTTGTGCCGGAAACGGATTTCCCCCCAAAAACGGACAAGGCCGTACTGCCTGAGCAAAAACACATCTCTGCGCCCTCTTCGGTAAAAAGGATTCCTGTTCCCCGTACCATCTGCGTATACAGAAAATCTCTGGGCACCACAGAAACCGTCCCCTTTGAAGACTATGTCAAAGGTGTTGTATCTGCGGAAATGCCCTCGTCTTTTCCTCTGGAAGCGCTCAAAGCACAGGCTGTAGCCGCCCGTACTTATTCCCTTTCAAAATATCTGCATGCGCAAAAAAGTGGAAACCCCTCTGCCCACAGCAGTGCGCCTGTGTGCGATACAGTGCATTGTCAGGTATATTACACCAAATCTCAGCTGGCTGCATCCCGAGGCGCCTCTTTTATGAAAAAGGACTGGAAAAAAATCTGTGCTGCAGTTGATTCCACAAAGGGACAGCTTCTGTATTACAAGGGAAAATTAGTGGAGCAGGCACTCTTTCATTCTTCCAGCGGCGGAAAGACAGAAAACTGTGAAGATGTTTTTTCTGCTTCTGTTCCTTATCTGGTCAGCGTGGAAAGTCCTTACGAGAGCGAGGCTACTCATCAGAAGGAAACACTTACGCTGTCTGTTTCTGAGCTTACAGAAAAAATGAAAGCCGCCTTTCCCGAAATCGCCTTTGGTACAGTAACCGCTTCTGATATCCGGGTTCTGTCACGCAGCAAGGGCTCCAGGGTCGAAATCATGCAGATGGGAAAGGGCACTGTGACCGGCGTGCAGGTAAGATCGGCGCTGGGGCTTTATTCTGCCAATTTCTCCATTGATATACAAGGCGATACCATCACCTTCACAACAAAAGGCTCCGGACACGGCGTAGGTATGAGCCAGTACGGAGCCAGCGGCATGGCAAAAAAAGGTTATGATTATAAAGAAATACTGTCCCACTACTACCGTGGAACAGTAATTCTCTAAGCGTATCTAATTTGATTCCTGAAGCCGGAGCTTCCGCTCCTGTCTATTAATAGTTTTCTGCTTTTATCTGGAAGTAGGCTCTTGCATGAAAACATACAGGGCAGACTTCCGGAGCATCGGTTCCTGTAAGCGTATGACCACAGTTGGAGCACTGCCATACGACTTCTTCATCCTTTGAAAAGACTTTTTCATCCTTTACATTGGCAGCCAGCTTTCTGTATCTTTCTTCATGTTCCTTTTCGATGGCTGCAACGCCTTCCATCTGCGCTGCAATCTCAGGAAAGCCTTCTTCTCTTGCAGTCTTTGCCATCTTTGCATACATCTCTGTCCATTCGTAATTTTCGCCTTCTGCTGCGGCAACCAGGTTTTCTTCTGTAGTTCCGATCCCTACTGCGTGTTTAAACCACAGCTCTGCATGTTCCTTCTCATTTGCAGCCGTCTCTTCAAAGATCTTTGCAATCTGCTCATAGCCTTCTTTCTTAGCCTTCGATGCAAAAAAGGTATATTTGTTTCTTGCCTGTGATTCCCCTGCAAAAGCAGTCAGCAAGTTCTCCAGTGTTTTGGTTCCTTTTAAGTCTTTCATTGATTATCCTCCCATTTCTCTTAATCTTCAATCCGAATAATTGTAGCACCCAGGCCGCGGAATTTATCTACAAATTTTTCATATCCCCTGTCAATATGGTAGATATCTGAAACCTCTGTGGTTCCTTCTGCAACCAGACCGGTCAGTATGACTGCAGCGCCTGCTCTCAGATCTGTAGCTACTACCTGTGCACCCTGCAGCTGTTTCCCGCCGGGAATAATAGCACAGTTGCCCTCAGTTTTAATATTGGCTCCCATACGATTAAATTCCGACACATGCATGAAACGATTTTCAAAAACAGTCTCGATTACTACACTCGGTCCCTTGGAGACTGCCAGAAGTGCCATAAAAGGGGACTGCAGATCCGTTGGAAATCCCGGATACGGCAGTGTCTTTACATCTGTGGAAACGATAGGGTTTACATCTCCCCGCACTACCATGCCCTCTTCTTCCATATAAATCTCTGCGCCGCACTCCTTCAGTTTGGCTGTAATTGCTTTCACATGATCCGGCACCACATTTCTGATGAGGATGTTTCCTCCGGTAATCACAGAAGCTACCATAAAGGTACCCGCTTCAATCCGATCCGGAATCACGCTGTGGGTAACGCCGTGAAGCTTCTCCACACCCTCGATTTTAATCGTGTCAGTACCGGCACCTTTGATCCTGGCTCCCATGCGGTTCAAAAAGTTGGCCAGGTCTACAATCTCCGGCTCCTGTGCCGCATTTTCAACCACGGTTGTTCCTTCAGCCAGAGCTGCCGCCATAATAATGACTTCTGTTGCCCCAACACTTGGGAAGTCCAAGTAAATCTCGCTGCCTGTCAGTTTCGTTGCCTTGGCTTCCAGCAGACCCTGGTCTCCGGAATTTTCCTTGATTTCAACCCCGAGCGCTCGCAGCCCTTTTAAATGCAGCTCGATCGGCCTCTTTCCAATGGCACAGCCTCCCGGAAGGGGGATGGCAGCTCTTCCGGTCCTCACCAGGAGCGGAGCGATTACCAGAATGGAAGCTCTCATTTTCTTCACCAGTTCAAAGGGCGCTTCATATTCTGTAATATCTCTTGACTCGATTTCTACAATATTATCCTCAAGCCTGCTCGTTACTATACTGCCCAGGCTTTCAAGCAACTGACACATCACATCCACATCTCGCAATGCGGGAGTTTCCATAATAGTACACTTCTCTTCTGTAAGCAGTGCTGCTGCCATAATAGGCAGTACTGCGTTCTTTGCTCCGCTGATGGTTACTTCCCCTTTTAACGGAGCACTCTTTTGCACTAAAAATTTTGCCACATCTTTCCTCCAAATATAAATTCCTAACTTACAGTATAACGGTTTCCCTATATCATTTCAAGGATTATAACAAAAGTGCCCGTCACTAAATCAAAGAAAGAGGCCCTCATGTTTATGCTAAAGGGGAACAAAACATATTTTCATTGCCTCTTTCTCTGTCTTTAGTGTTTCCATGATTTCGGCAAACCATTCCAAAAAAAATGGAAATGTTTGAAATACTTTCCCACATTTCCATTTTAATTATGTACTTTTACAGTTCCTGCAATTCTTTAATGCAGTTCTCGCATACATTCTTGCCTTTGACCTGCTTCACTGTTTTGGCACTTCCGCAGAAGATGCAGCATGGTTCATACTTCTTTAACAGAATGTAATCCTCATCTACAAAGATTTCAATCGGATCCTTGATTTCAATGTTCAAGGTCCTCCTCAGTTCAATGGGCAGTACGATTCTGCCTAACTCATCCACCTTTCTAACAATTCCCGTTGCTTTCATACTCTACTCCTTCTAAACATGTTATTTAGGTTCATTCACAGGATAACCTATAACCCTGTAGTTCCTTACATCATAGAGTCACTTTCACAAACGTTACTCTCCCTTTTTGCGAGTCACTAAATTCTTCAGAGAGGCCAGTGCATTTACAATAGATGTAAGCGCTGCCACAATACTCTGATTGCCTTTAATGACTTCCGCCAGTTCACTGAGCGATTCAGATACATCTCCGATTGCTCCATTGACCTGCTCTGTACGCTCTGCCGCAATGGCCGAAATCTTCTCGGTATCTTCCAGTATCTGATTGGTATGCTTGATTGTTTCAATAAGATTCTTCATAAAAATAATGCAAAATACAATCAGAACCAATATGCCGATTACCACCAGCGCCCAGCCCAATGTTCTTAAGTCCATCGTTATTACCATAGTATTCCCTCCGGATGCTAACAATCTAATATCATTATTACATAAAATGTAAATTGTTTCAACTCATATTTTCTACATTTGCGAATAAATTTACTTTGAGGTGACAAACATGATGAATTATATTTGGGCAGCCATGATTTTTCTGGGAATCGGCTTTGCCTGTCTCAACGGAACATTATCCAGTTTTACAGACGGTCTGATGTCCAGCTGCACAGAAGCAGTAGAGTTCGTTATCAGTCTGATCGGAATTATGGCGGTATGGAGCGGTCTTATGAATATTGCTGATAAATCCGGACTCATCGGAAAAATTTCCCGTCTGGCAAAACCTGCCATGCATTTTCTCTTTCCCCGGGAAAAAGATGATCAGACCATTGCGGTGATGCTTATGAGTTTTGTAGCCAATATTTTCGGTGCGGGAAACAGTGCAACTGTCTTTTCACTCAAAGCCATGGAGCGGCTGGATATAGAGAACGGCCGCTCCAGATATGCAAGTGATACCATGTGCATGTTTACAGCCGTTACCATGTCTATGATCCAGCTGGTTCCTGTAACGATTATAAAAATACGCAATGACTTAGGTTCAGCCGACTCCGGAGATATTATTATTCCTTCCCTCATTGCCGGCATCATTTCCATGGCCGCCTCCATCGCTGTATGCAAGCTGTTTGAAAGGAAGCACAACCATGTCAACCATTCTTAGTACGCTTTCCGTTTTTTTTATCCCTGCCATTATTACCGGAATCCTTGCATATGGGCTGTATAAAAAAGCAGCTGTCTATGATCTGTTTTCCGAAGGTGCCAGGGAAGGCATGGCAACTGCGGTGGAGATCCTGCCTTTTATCATTGCCATTTTTATCGGAATCGAAGCCATTACCTCTTCCGGAGCAATGGAGTGGCTTCAGACGATACTCGGCCCTGCCTTTGAACTCGCAGGAATTCCTCAGGAATTGATTTCCCTGATTGTCCTGCGCCCTGTCTCAGGCAGCGGCTCTCTTGTTCTGGCAGAACGGATCATGGAAGAGTTCGGAGCAGATTCTCTTGCAGGAAGAGCAGCTTCTGTCATGGTTGGAAGCTGCGAAACCGTTTTTTATGTGCTGGCGCTCTACTTTGGTGTAACCTCTGTAAAAAAAATGAGACACGCATTTGCTGCAGGTCTCATCGGTTATATTACAGGGATCTTTGCTTCTGTTTTTATTTGCCGGATTCTTTAACTCTCTCGTAAATTTCCTGAATTTCGCGGGAGTACACGCCTTTCTGCTCATAAATATAAAGCTCCGGCAGCAAACGCAGTTCCGCTCCGCCTTTTTTCACACAGTGAATTAAAACAATGTTGGGAATCTGCCCCTGCATGGGGGCAACCAGGCGCATCTCCTTCGGTTCTAGCATATGCGTTCTGCATAAAGACAGAATGTCCACCAGCCTTGCGGGTCTGTGTACTAAGTAAAAGTCGCCTTTGTCCTTCAGCAGTCTGCAGGCACACTGGATAAAATCTTCCAGCGTACCTGCAGTTTCATGTCTTGCGATTGTCTTTGCTTCGTTATCATTGGTAAGACCGCCCTTTCCTGCCATATAGGGAGGATTTGCCGTAACCGCATCTGCTGTTCCTGCAAGTTCAGCAAAGTCTTTTACATTGGCCTGAAAAAATCGAACCCGTTCTTCCAGCCCGTTTAGTTGTACACCCCGCCGGGCTCGCTCTACTGAATCCTGCTGGTATTCTACGCCGTAAATTTCTGAAGCACTCGTCTTATGGCTGAGAATAAAAGGAATAATGCCTGTTCCCGAACCTAAATCCACGATGCAGCCTGCCTCTTTGCGTGCAGCAAAATCAGCTAAAATAACAGCATCCACACCATAACAAAACTCTTTTGGATTCTGAATTACACATAAGTCGGAAAATCCGATCTTGTCAAGTCTCTCCCCATGGTACAGCATCCGGTTACTCCTTCAACAGATTTTCGATTTCCTTCAGCAGCTCGCCATCCAGCTCTTCCAGATCGTTTTCCTGTTTTTTCTTTTTCTTGCCTTTTCCAAGTCTCTTGATTTCTTCTTTTTTGTAATTATAAAACTCCGTGCTCAGCTTTTCCTGCTGATCCTTCTCACGGTTGCCTTCTTCCAGTATCAGGCGCGTCTTGATTCTGTTCTCCAGAATATTGGTATCCACTACAACAGCCATTCCATCGGGCGTCTTAATCCGTTCCCCATTGTCCGGCATGCCCCTCTTCATTTCTACATAAACATCGTTTTCATATTTGAGACAGCACATGAGCCTTCCGCATATGCCTGAAATCTTTGTGGGATTAAGCGACAGGTTCTGCACTTTCGCCATTTTAATGGAAACAGGTTCAAAATCTGTAAGCCAGCTGTGACAGCACAGGCTGCGTCCGCAGGTACCAATCCCGCCCATCATCTTTGCCTCATCCCGAACTCCGATCTGGCGCAGCTCAATTCTCATCTTAAACACACTTGCCAGATCTTTGACCAGCTCTCTGAAATCCACTCTTCCGTCTGCTGTAAAGTAAAAGATAATCTTGCTGCCGTCAAAGGTATACTCCACATCTACCAGCTTCATTTCCAGTTTGTGTTTGTCAATCTTTTCCTGACAAAGCTGGAGTGCCCTTTCTTTTTTTCGTATATTGTCCTTATGCTTTTTGTGGTCTTTTTCATTGGCGATACGGATAATCTTTTTAAGAGGAGAAACGATTTCAGATGGATGCACCTCTTTTTCAGTCATATTGACAGTACCGAATTCCGTTCCTCTGGCCGTTTCTACAATTACATTGGTTCCGATTTCCACTTCCAGATTTCCCGGATCAAAATAGTATATTTTTCCGGCAGTCTTAAATTTTACGCCTACCACTTTAACCATGCTCTATCCTCCAATTTTTATCATTAAGTCCTTCAAAGCGTAACTTTTTGCAACACCCCTCTGGATCTGTCTTCTCGTCTGTTCAATCAAATCCACATTGCGATAAATCTGACTTTTCTTGTATAGCCTGCTTTTGTGGGAATTTTCAACAAGGAGATCCCGGTACACCCTTTCCAAAGCATCTAAAAAAGCATTGGTCTTTCCTGTATCTTTCATAATTTCTGCGACAGCTTCTTTTCTTTTATAAAAAGGCGCCCCCTCCAGCAGCAGGTCTGCAGTTTCTCTTGCGGTCTGCAGCATACCTTCATAGCTTTCCCGTCCAAAATAATTCAGGCGAAATTTTACACATCTGGACAGAATCGTCTGTGTCAGATTCTCCATGTTTTCTGATAATAAAATCAGTACCGTGCCCGGAGCCGGCTCTTCCAGAGTCTTCAAAAGCCTGTTCTGCGCGCGGATAGTCATAGTATCCGCATCCTTGATAATTGCAATGTTACGCTCCCCATAAGGCTTTATGCGAAGCCTCTCCTGAAGTTTCTCAATCATTTCATCTTTTAAGCTGTTTCCGTCCGCTTCTACATAAGTCAGGTCTTCATGGTTTCCATGCTCCACCTTTCTGCAGGACAGACAGCGGCCGCATCCGATTCCGGGCTCTTCCCTGCAGAGAATCGCCTTTACAAAACATGCAGCAAAGGCTGCTTTATCCAGCACCGCTTCCCCTTCAAAGATATAGGCATGAGAAACATGTCCGTTTTTTATGGCAGCAGTCAGTCTTGCCGCCAGTTTTTCATTCCCTTCCATATGCTGAAAATTCATCGTGCCAAAAGCCTTTCTATATGTCCCAGAATTTCTTCGCTGATCTCGTCTGCACTTCTTGCGGCATCTACCCCTATGATCCGGTCCGGATACTGCAGTTCCAGCTCCTGATATCCCCAAAATACCCTTTGGTGAAAGTCCATTGCTTCCAGTTCTATGCGGTCCATCAAGCTGCCGCTGATTCTCTCTTTCCCGGTCTGCGGGTCCAATTTCATAAGAAACGTCACATCCGGAATACAGTCCCTGACAGCATAGGCATTGAGAACTGCAACACTGTCTCCCAGCCCCCTTCCATACCCCTGATAGGCAATACTGGAATCCAGAAAGCGATCACAGATCACATGTATCCCCCGTGATAATGCCGGGCGGATAACCTGAGCCACATGCTGAGCTCTTGCAGCTGCATAGAGCATCGCTTCTGCCACAGGATCCATCTCTGTATTGTCCCTGTCCAGAATAATCGTTCTGATTTTTTCACTGATGGGAGTGCCGCCCGGCTCCCTGGTAACCAGCGCTTCATGTCCATGCTGTGCTAAAAAGTCTTTGATTCTCTTAATCTGGGTGGACTTTCCCGATCCATCGGGTCCTT
>CAUWJW010000019.1:0-17591 GCA_963558985.1 uncultured Clostridia bacterium
GGCCTTGATACCTTCTGTGATTTTATTTGCAAGTACTTCTGTGTAGCCATAGGCTGCAACATATGGAACAACTACTGTTTTTTTCGTGTTAGGGTTGACCTCTGTGGACCACCCCTTGTAGATGTTGATAATCTTCCAAGGATCTTCGTCTAAAACAGGACCATGCCCCGGACATACCATATCAATCTCCAGATCTCTGATTTTATCAATTGCTTTCAGCACATACGGCTTGAAAGGTCCCATGATATTATCAAAATAATAACGGAGTGCACTCATATAGCCTTCCTGATCGGTAATTTTAGAACTGAGAACCTGATCAAGACTGTAGTGGGCGCCAAAAGAGTCGCAAGTCAGCAGTACTTTATCTTCCTCTACATATGTATACATGGCATCCGGCCAGTGGAGATTAGGAGCTGCAATAAATCTGAGGGTTTTATCTCCCAGAGAAAGTGTATCTCCTTCCTTTACAATAATAGAAGCAAATTCTGTATTGCAGATCTCTTTCATAAAGCTGATCGCTGTGGCAGTTCCCACCAGTTTGATGGCAGGATTCATTTCAACGAGTTTCTCTGCAGATCCGGCATGATCCGGCTCTGTATGGTCAACGATGATATAGTCAATGTCCTTGATATCCACAAGTGAAGTAAGTTTATCCAAATATTCATCTATACATTTAAATTTAGCTGTTTCAAAGAGGGCAGTTTTTTCTGAGCCCTTCAGCAGATATGAATTATAAGTCGTGCCGTATTCTGTATTCATAATAATATCAAATACACGCAGCTGGGGATCCAGGATCCCGGTCCAATAAAGTCCGTCTTTTAATTTCAATGTTTTCATAAAATAACCTCCCAATTTTGTATTTCCCATCTAACATAACTATACCCATGTAAAGAGAAAGAAAACAAAAAATTAACAAGGATTAGAAATATTTTCATGAGAATTAATCATCATACCCGCAATTGTCAGCCGCATTCATGCCTTCAATGCTGACATCCATGATTTTCCCTGTGTAGGCATTGATTTCGTACTCGTATTCTTTATGGCGGGTAATAAATTCCACCTCATATGTTTTTGTACCGTCATCGGAATCAAGCTTTGTCTTGGTAAAGGTGACTTTGTTCGCAGAGAGTCCTGCATGCTTTAGGGCGATACTTTTGGCGCGATCCACTCCGATATAATCCGAAGCCGAATCAGAAGCAGATGGCAGGGAAACCTGCGGTGTTTGTGTCTGCTGCACTTCCGGTGTCTGCATATTTGAAGGCGTCTGCGGGGTCTGCGCTGCATTGGAAGAAGAAACAGCAGAAGGAATGGGTTCGCTTAACTTTTCAATAATGCCTCCGGTTTCTGCATCAATTTTGAAGTCATATTCATTGGAAGAAGTGTAAAAATCAACCTCATAGATAGACTTCGTTCTCTCTGTATCCATCTGGACTTCTGTAAATGTAGCCTTTTGTGGGGATACACCTACACTTTCCAGAGCAATGGTCTTTGCCCTCTCTGCACTAATATGACTGCCGCTGTCATCAGCGAGAGCTGTCTTTACCATCATACCGGCGGCAAAGCCTAGGGCAGCCAGCAGAATTGCAGCTGCAACGATGAATATTGTTTTATGTTTTAAAAGATTTTCTTTCATTTTAAATTCTCCTCCTCTTCTCTTTTCTCAGGAAAGGAAAATGTAAAGGCTGTTCCCTCTCCTAAACTGCTGGAAACATCAATTGTTCCTCCATGGGCGGCAACGATCCAGTGAACCATGGAAAGTCCCAGCCCTGCGCTGTCGCCGTCTGTTCTGGAAGGGTTGACCTGATAAAAGCGGTCCCAGATTTTAGGAAGCGCATCAGCGGGAATTCCGATTCCATCATCAATTACCTGACCGGTGATTCTGCTGTTTTCCTTTTTGAGAACCAGACGGATGTATCCCCCCTCCCTTCCGTACTTGATACTGTTTGAAATAAGGTTGATCCAAAGGCGCAGAAACATGGTTTCATCAACAAAAGCCATCAGATCGGGTTCAATTTCCTGCTGGATATGGATATTGCGCAAAGAAGCCTGCTCTTCCTGTTCCAAGGCCACCATACAGACCAGATCACTGATATTAAGCTCCTCATATTCCAGAACCAGTGTTCCCTGGTCTGCCCTTGCCAATGCCAGAAGCTGGCTTACCAGTGCAGACATTTTTTTGGACTGGCTCATTATAACCTCCAGTGCAGACTTGGCTTCCTCCAAAGTCTGTGCTTTTTTCAAAGCGTATTCGCATTGAGCCATAATAACGGAAATAGGCGTTCTCAGCTCATGAGAGGCATCATTTGAAAACTGTTTTTCCGACTCAAAGGAACTTTCAAGACGATCCAGCATTTTGTCAAAAATAGAAGCCAAATGATAGATTTCGTCTTTGGAACGTCCCTCGGGGTCAAGACCGATTCGCCGGGACAGATCTGTACTTGCCTCAATTGTTTTTGCCGTTTCTGTAATTTGTGATACCGGACGGAAGGCCCGCTTTGTAATGTAATAACCTCCAATCGCTGCAAGCAGGATCAAAAGGGGCAGAGAAATCAGAAATACCCTGAGCAGAAATACTGTGGTGGGATCTGACTCTGCTATATCAGCTGAAGTAATGCCTCGGACCCATACATCACCAAAATTTTTCTGATTGATCAAATAATCATAAACATAAAATTCTTTTTCACTGTCAGTAATTTTGCGTACACGCCCTGAAATAAAAGGGATTTCCCGGGTAATTCCTGAAGGAAGTGCACCGGTAACAATAAAGTTGTTTTCCTGATAAACCAGAATATAGACACCATCTCGGTAGCTGACCATATCATCATCAATTTCCAGCTTACCATTTTGAATCTTTACATCCTGACTGCTGTCTGCCACCATTGCAGCAAGATCCCCTTTAATATTATCCCTGGTAAGGCGGTCTGTTGTATAAAACAGAGAGATAAAAATAATGGATACCAGAAGCACCAGGAAGAAAACATACCAGATTGTTACACGGGTCTTCATGGAAAACCGTTTCATTTTTCCGTTCATTCATCCACCTTCAGCACATATCCGGCACCTCGTACAGTATGAATCAGCTTGGGTTCAAACCCTTCATCGATTTTTTTTCGCAGATAACGGATATAGACGTCCACCATA
The DNA here is from genome assembly GCA_963558985.1 of uncultured Clostridia bacterium. Taxonomy (GTDB): domain Bacteria; phylum Bacillota; class Clostridia; order Peptostreptococcales; family Anaerovoracaceae; genus Hominibacterium. Next base: position 3,142 of record CAUWJW010000019.1, read on the forward strand.
TTGGAAGAACCCTCATAGTCATAGCTCCATACATGCCTTTCAAGATTGTCTCTGGAAAGGACAATATTTTTATTCATGATCATATATTCCAAAATGGCAAATTCCCGAGATGACAGGGAAATAACTGTATCCCCCCGCTTTACCTGCCTGCTTTGTATGTCCACAGTAAGATCGGCAAGGGTATAAATATTGGTTTTGTTTCCGGATTTCTTCCGCACCAGGACTCGAATCCGAGCCAGAAGCTCCTCAAAGGCAAATGGTTTTGTCAGATAATCATCAGCGCCCAGATCCAGTCCGGCGACCCGATCTTCGATACTGTCCCGTGCAGTCAGAAAAAGGATTGGCGATGTGATTTCCTTCTGCCGCACCTGTTTGAGCACTTCCAGACCATCCATGCCGGGCATCATAATATCCAAAATGATTGCGTCATAGTCAGTCAGCAGAATATGGTCAAGGGCATCTTCCCCGTCAAAGCAGGAATCTACCGTATAGCCGCTGTCCTCTAATTGCTGCGCCAGAATTTTATTTAGATTTTTTTCATCTTCTGCAATCAATAAACGCATAATCCACGTCTCCTTTATTTTTTCATGTCAAGTATACTATAGCTAAATTAAAAGCATATTAAAAGGAATTAAGAAAAAGATTTTTCATTTGTAAGAAGTTTTTAATAAAAAGGACATGGTTCTATCAATTTATTATCTTAATATATTACTTGTAGGGAGGAGAGCGACTATGGAAAATCATGTACTGAATATTGACGGACGAGAAAGAATAACCGTCACGGCAGTTGCAGATATTGATAACTTTGATGAAGAAGAAATCTGTGCCAACCTGAAGGATGGAGGACTTATCATCAGAGGCAAACAGCTGCATATCCAGATGCTGGACCTTACAGACGGAAAAGCGATTATTACGGGCAGAGTTGACTCACTGGCTTACACACAAAAGAAGGAAAAGGGTGAGAAAGGAATCCTCAGGAAAATACTTAAATGAGTATCGTCCTGACAGATCTTATTAAAGAGCAGGCGCTGCAGTGCGGCGTCATGATGGGAGCCGGCGTTGCCTTCATGCTGTTTTACCGGATTTGTTCCGTATGCTGCAGGGCGATGAAGCTGAACAAATGGATCAGAGCAGGGCTGGAACTGTTTTTCTGGCTGGCTGCTGCAGTTATGCTTTCACAATTCCTGTATTATTGTGCACAGGGAAGTCTGAGCGTTCATACCGCTGCGGCTTTTGCAGCAGGGGTATTATTGTGGAAGAAATTTTTTTGTGGTATAATATCATCTCAGAATCATAGCAAAGAATTAAGAGCGAAAGGTTTTAGAAAGAGAAATGGCGAAGAAAAGAAGAAGCAGTCAGTTTAAAGACAGCAGCCAGGTCATCGACATTGAAGAAGCACGCAGGAAGCGGCAGGAAAAGCGGAACAAACACAACAGAACCGCTAAGGCGGCAGCCGGAATGCATACAAACAAGCCGGTAAGAGCCAGTATAAAACACAACAGAAGACGGAGAGCAATTATTTATGCCGCTATAATAGGCTGTATTATAGCGGTCGTTGGTTTTTCAGTTTTTAATATTGTGTCTTTGAAGCAGGAGCAAAAGGATATTAAACAGCAGCAGGAGGAGCTCAAAGCATTAAAGGAAGAAAAGGAGCAGGAGCTGAGACACATTAATGATCCGGACTATATTGAGCAGCAGGCTCGTTCACAGCTGCGGCTGGTACTTCCGGGAGAGAAAATTTATGTTTTTCCATCCGTGGAAAAATCGGACAAGGACGGAGGCAAAGATACCGCAGATGAAGATTAAAGAAACCATTGTAGTAGAAGGGCGAGATGATACAGCTGCTGTAAAACGGGCTGTGAACGCACAGACCATAGAGACACACGGCTTTGGAATAAAAAAGGAAACCTGGCAGCTCATTCAAAAGGCATATGACGAAAAGGGAATTATTATTTTTACAGATCCGGATTTTGCAGGAGAAGAGATTCGCCGGCGCCTGACAAAGAAATTTCCTAAAGCGGGACAAGCCTACTTATCCCAGCAGGATGCCGAGAAGTCTGGCGATATTGGCATTGAAAATGCTTCTGTGCAGGCCATTTGCGAGGCATTGGAGCGTGCGCATTATACTGTGGAAGAGGGAAGAGAAGAATTTACGCCGGAGGATCTGCAGCAGCACGGTCTTACAGGCAGGCAGGACTCGGCTCAAAAACGGGATGCACTGGGGAAAATTCTGGGCATCGGCTATGGAAACAGCAAGAAATTTCTGTCCAGACTCAATCAGTACGGGATTACCCGGGAAGAATTCTTAAATGCAATCAGGGAGATATAAATGAAGCTTTATGCACCATCGACAATCAGACAAATAAAGGAACAGTACGGATTTCGTCTCACAAAAAGTCTGGGACAAAACTTCCTTACAGATAAAAATATCATTGACCGGATCATAGAAGATTCATTTATTGATGAACAGGATCTGGTCATTGAAATAGGTCCGGGAATAGGCGTCCTTACAGCTGAAGCTGCCCAAAGGGCTAAAAAGGTAGTGGCTGTAGAGATTGACAGGAACCTGATTCCCATCCTGCAGGAGACTTTAAAAGAATACGACAATATTACTATCGTTAATCAAGATGTGCTGAAAACAGATCTTACAGGAATCGCCCGGGAATATAACTGCGGCGGCAGGGTGCGGATTATAGGAAACCTTCCCTATTATATTACAACGCCTATTATTATGAAGCTTTTGGAAGACAGGGTTCCTGCCGACAGCATTACCGTTATGATGCAGAAAGAAGTAGCAGATCGGATTAAAGCCGTACCGGGAACTAAAACGTATGGAGCGCTGTCTGCAGCAGTTCAGTACTATTGCACAGTGGAAGAGATTGCCTCTGTTCCAAAAGAAGTCTTTGTTCCTCAGCCAAAGGTAGACTCCTCTGTTCTGCGTCTGGATATACGCAAAGCGCATCCTGTGGAACTGATAGACGAAAAAATGTTTTTCACATGCATAAAAGCAGGATTTGCGAAACGGCGAAAAACTCTGTTGAACTCACTGACTGGTGTAGAGGGGCTTTCAAAAGAGGCTGTCAGAGAAGTTCTGCAATTAGCGGGAATCGATTCCGGAAGAAGAGTGGAAACCTTGGATTTGCAGGAACTTGCAGCCATTGCCAACCATATGGCAAACTATGGGAAAGAACATCGGGAGTAATGGATTATGGATAAGTTAAAATCAGTTTATCGAAGATATTTGTGCAACGGACTTGTCTTTTCTGCAGTGCTGGCATTTGTAATGAACCTTTTTATTGAGACTATGGCCAGACATTCACTGCTGGAGAGCTGTCGTTTTTTGGGGGAAAGACCAAGCGTTTTTTTGTTCAACACTTTTATTATATTTGCAACCTATTCCATTGGAATCCTTTTTAGGAGGCGGGTCTTCTGGTATGTAATCATGTCGGCGCCCTGGCTCATTTTAGGGGTTGTCAATGGCGTGATTCTGATTAACCGAATGACGCCTTTTACAGTAAAAGATATGGCCAATTTAAACGACGGTCTGTCTATTGTAACAAATTATCTTCCCCCTGCAGCGCTGATTTTTGCCATTGTAGGCATTCTGGCTCTGCTGGCGGCACTGGTAATGCTTTTCTTATTCGGCCCTAAGAAAAAAGAAAAGGTGCGGTATAAACGAAATGTGGCGGCTGTCGTTTTGGTTGCAGTCTCTTTTTTCGGTGTATGGCAGCTGGCGATTCAGACAAAAACAGTAGCTACCTTTTTCGGGAATCTGGCATATGCCTATAGAGACTATGGTGTACCGTACTGCTTTATCAGTACCTGGCTGGATACCGGAATCAGCAAACCAGCCGGATATTCAAAAGAATCCATCGAGAATATTTTTACAGCTAATAAACTGGGAAAAGGCAGCACTTACAAACCGCAGGTTCAAGATGACGATGAAAATCATCCCAATATTCTTTTCCTGCAGCTAGAATCCTTCATCGATCCGACCCTTGTAAAGGGATATGCTTACTCAAAAGATCCGATGCCTAATTATCGGAAACTGCTGAAAGAGTATTCCTCGGGGTATCTGACAGTTCCATCTGTAGGCGCAGGAACAGCCAATACGGAGTTTGAATCTATGACCGGAATCAGTGTGAAATTTTTCGGTCCGGGAGAATATCCGTACAAGTCTGTCCTTCTGGAAAAAACCTGTGAAAGTATACCCTATGATTTAAAAAATATAGGGTATGCCACGCATGCCATCCATAACCACAGGGGGGCATTTTACGGAAGAAACAAAGTCTTTGCAAATATGGGATATGATACGTTTACTTCTTTGGAATATATGAATAATGTAGTGAAAACTGCTAAAAACTGGGCGAAAGACGGGATTTTGACAGGGCAGATTATAGATGCGATGGAATCCACCAGCCAGAGAGACTATATTTATACGATTTCTGTACAGGGACATGGAAAATATCCGACAGAAAAGGTGCTGGAAGATCCGGAGATCCGGGTGACAGAGGCGCCTTCGGAAGAATTGAAGTGGCAGTATGAATATTATGCAAATCAGGTATATGAAATGGATCAGTTTGTAAAAGAACTGACGGATCAGCTGTCTGAATTTAAAGAGGATGTGGTGCTTGTTATGTATGGAGATCATCTTCCTGCTTTGGATATGACAGAGGAGGATATGAAAACAGGCGATCTGTTCTCTACTGAGTACATTATCTGGAACAATTTCGGTATGGAAAAAGAAGATAAGAATCTGACTGCCTATCAGCTTGGTGCAGAAGTGCTGGATCGTCTGGGGATTCATGAAGGACTGATTACCACATATCATCAGAAGTGCCGAAACAATGGAGACTACAAGCAGACCCTGGAAGCTCTGTCCTATGACATTTTGTATGGGGAACAGTATATTTACGGCGGGAAAACACCATTTAAGACTACCGATATGCGCATGGGCATCCATCCGATCAAGATAGAGGATATTGTAAAAATCGGAGAAGATTATTATATAAAGGGACAGAACTTTACAGAGTATAGTAAGATATCTCTGGATGGAGAAGTTCTGGATACGATTTATCTGGGGCCGACTATTTTGGGCTTGCGAGAAAAGGTAAACCCGTCAGATGTAGAGCGCATGAAGATCAGTCAGGTTGAGAAAAATAAAGAAGTTCTAAGTACAACGGAATAGAAAAGAGATTTGTTAAAGCACCATTGTTTGCAGTATGAGAGACAATGGTGCTTTTTAGTCGGAGTTATCTTGGGATAATCAGCCTCTGGCCGGGAAAGAGCAGATAGGGATAAACCAGATGATTCAGCTTTGCCAGCCGGTCAGGAGAAATATGATATTTAAGCGCAATACCGTATAAAGTATCTCCCCATTTGATGTGATAAACCAGAGGTCGCTTTTTTTCCTTTTCGTGCTTTTTCAGGAAAATACCCTGCTTAAACCGATCCAGATCCACAAGGCCTCTTATACCGGGACTTCTGCCTTTATCGCTGTACTGAAACCCCTGCCAGCTGCGCCATGCCCCTGTCGTATAAGGCGATTTTCTGCCATAATCGGCAATCCACAGCGGATAGCGGGAAAGTGATGCATCCCACAGCGTATGTGTGTCATAAGCATTGGAGTAAACAACAGGGCGGTATCCTGTCAGACGATGGAGCTGGCGCATATATACCTTGGCAATCCGATTCACCTCTTTTTTAGTCAGTCCGCCCACCTGTTCAAAATCCATGGCAGGTCTGCACTGCACCCTTTTTTCATTTACAAGAGAGGCAAAGAAGTGAGCCTGTCTGCGGGCATCGGAAACAGTGCGGGCAGTCACATAGTGGTATAGACCCACATTCAGCCCGGCACGCCTTGCCTGCGTATAGTTTCGCTCAAAGTACGGATCCACAAAACGGTCTCCTTCTCCAGCTTTGATATAAACAATTTTAATACCGGCATTTTTGACCTGTCTGTAAGAAATGGAGCCCTGCCACTGGCTCACATCAATGCCCCGGTGTCCGGCAGCCATCACAGGTTCAGCCATCAAAAAGCAGAATATAAAAACAAGTAAAATACACATTCTTTTTTTTATCATTGAAAAAACCTCCTGCCTTATTGTATGCAGGACTTGGCTTAGCGGGTGCATTAATGATATAGTAGTATTCACAAACAGGAGGTAAGAACCATGTTGACCTTGGAAACCGAAAGATTGATTTTATCCCCCTGGAGGCGCAAAGATGCTGCGGATTTATATGACTATGCAAAGAATCCTAATGTAGGGCCGCCGGCAGGCTGGAAGCCCCATGAAAGTGTAAAAGAGTCAAGAAAAATTATACGCACTATTTTTCAGCCCAATCATGTATGGGCTATACGGGATAAGCAGACAGGGAAGCCGATTGGGACAATCGGATTTGAAGAAGACAGATACAGACCGAATATCAGCAGCAGAGAGCTAGGCTACTCCATGTCCGAGGAATTTTGGGGGAGGGGCCTGATGACAGAAGCGGCCCGAGAGGTAATACGGTACGGTTTTGATCATCTGAAGCTAGAAGTAATTTGTGTCTGTACAGGTTTGGAAAATAAGAGATCTCAGAGCGTGATCCGTAAATGCGGATTTACCTATGAAGGGACCTTAAGGCAGGCATTCAAAGTATTTGATGGAACAAAACGAGATGTTATGTGTCATTCACTGACCAGGGAGGAGTTTTATGGAGATTAAAGGACTTTACAGATTACAAAGAAAAGATGAGGAGACACTGATACAAACCTATTTAGATGCTTTTCAGCGCTATCCCAAACTGATTCATGCTTTTCCGGAAAAAAAGGCAAAAGATGCAGCACTGGAAGCAACACTTCGTTACTATGTGGCATACGATTTGGAATACGGTGATGCCTTTTCACTGGATGAGAATGTGACAGAAGGTGTGTGTCTTGTGCATTCAGAAGATATGCATTATACAAGAGAGCGCCATGAAAAAGCGGGGAGCTTCTCTCCTGCATATCGGGCGGCAATGGACAGGCTGACGGAGGAAGAACAGAAGCGGCGGGAGGATCTTTTTGAGGAACTGGACCGTTTAGAGGCAGGAATCACCTTTCCAAGGCCGCATTTGTATTTAGATTTTCTCGGAGTGCGGGAGGCGTTCCAGCACAAGGGAAGAGGACGGAGGCTGATGGAACAGGTATGCAGATATGCCGGGGAGCAGAATCTTCCGATGATGCTGTTTACGAATACACCTGAGGATGTGGAATTTTATAAGAGTCTTGGATTTCAGACAGTGGCTGTAGTGAAATCAGAAGAATTCGGCTTTATCAATACCTATCTGGTCAAGGAGGTGTAAAGAATGGCGCGCAGCATACATAAAACAAATGCCATACGGTCAATTCAGACAAAAAAAATTCCTTTTCAGGTTTATGAGTATGATGCTCCCGATGGCTTTCTCGATGGAGTTTCTGTTGCAAAAGCGACCGGAATGCCTGTAGAGAAGGTATTTAAGACATTGGTGCTGCAGGGAAACAGCCGGGAGCATTTTGTGTGTGTGATTCCGGTGGCAGAAGAGCTGGATTTAAAAAAAGCGGCAAAACACTTCGGGGAAAAAAAGATTGAAATGATCCACGCCCGGGACATTACAAAGGTTACAGGATACATCAAAGGGGGATGCTCCCCCGTAGGGATGAAAAAACTGTTCCGGACAGCTGTTCATAAAAGTGCGGCAGAGCAGGAGCATATAATTGTCAGTGCCGGAAAAGTGGGACTGCAGATGGAGGTTCCTGTTGAGGCGCTCCTTGAGGTTATTAAAGGCGAACTGGCGGATCTGACAGTTGAACGGTTAAAATAAAAGAGGAAGCGTTGTGATATTGTACCGCCCCTCAAAAGCTTAACTTTTAGGGGCGATATACAGGAAAACAATTTTTAGCGCAGTCAGCAGTTATTGGAAAAGCAGAGTTTCATAAAGTTCAAGACCATGCATTAAAACAGTTTCGTCAAAGTCAAAATTATTGCTGTGCAATGAAATTCCCGTACCGGTGCCTAAGAAGAAAAATACAGATGGTACGTGCAGTCCGTAAAAAGAGTAATCTTCAGAAATCATTGCAGGGATTTCCATTTCTTCGTAATCCAGATTTTCTTTTAGTGCAGGAAGAATCCGATCGTAAAGCTGCACATCATTGACAACGGGGGGATATCCTTCGGTGTGGCGTGCAGTGATCTGACAGTTGTATTCCCGGGACAGCCTGTCTGCAGTCTCTTCTAGAATCTTTACAAGGCCTGCAAAATCTTCATCGGAAAAAGCCCGTACAGTTCCAAGGAGAAAACTGTGACCGGAAATAACATTTCTGGCGGTCCCGCTGACCATTTTACAGATCTGAATAATAGTGCGCTGCTCCGGCGCAGGATTCGGACGCATGCGCGCCTTATGAGAATCATAGATCTCCTGCACATACCGGCAGGCGATAAAGAGTGCATCAATACCGTTTTCCGGAGCTGTGGCATGTGAGGAGCGGCCCGTCACTTCAATCGTAATCTCCGAGGAGCGAGGCATCATAGGACCCGGTTTGCTGGCAATCTTTCCTGCTTCCATAAAAGGCCACAGATGAACGCCGTAGATACGATCCACCCGGTATTTTTCCAGGATGCCGGTATTGCAGATATCTTTTGCTCCGCCGGTGGTCTCTTCTGCCGGCTGAAAAATACAAAGCACATTGCAGGGAAGCTCCCTTTGCTGATTTACATACTCAGCCAGAGTCAGAACCATTGCAGAATGGCCGTCATGGCCGCATGCGTGCATGTTTCCTTCATGGGTGGAAACATAGTCATGTGTATTGATTTCTTTGACAGGAAGGGCATCCATATCGGCCCGATAAGCAGTTGTTCTTTCCTTTCCTCTGTCAAAATATGCATAAATACCGGATTCCAGGACATCGAAAACCTGACAGTCCAAAGCTTCAAGCACAGATTTTATATAGGCTTTTGTTTTGGGGAGACTGCCGCTCAGTTCCGGAATCTTATGAAGTTCCCTCCTGTGAAGGGTTAATTTTTGTAAATAATCCATTTTTATGTTGATACCTTTCTGTATTTTAACGTGATAATTCATCATACTATTAGAAGGAAGGCTTGTCAAAGAAAAAAGTTTTGTAGCAGTCGCACAAAATTTACATAAAAATAGAAAAAAAGTTGTAAAAAAACACAAAAAAGGGTTGCAAAGGGGGAAAATATTTAGTACACTAAATGCAAGTTGATAGAGGAGCAAAGAAGAAGAAGGAGCAGCGAGCCGGCAGGCAGCGACCTGATCCGGAGGCGACTTTGCCGAATCGGAATTATCAGGCATGAGATTTCGATGGGCATACAGCAAAGAGTTGTATGACTGTCTGCTTTGTACAGGCAAAGCAGTTGAGCTATCCTTATATGACATTTTGATGATTTTGGATCATTACAGAGAACACATTGTGATTGATACCGTCATTTGAGTCAGCGAGGATTGCTCGCTGACTTTTTTTATAACAAGAGATACAGAAAGAAGAGAAGAAATATGGCAAATTTACAAATTGGAGGGATTGACTGCCGGAAACTGGCGGATATTTCAGGAACTCCACTTATGGTTTATGACGAAGTAAAAATAGAAGAACAACTGGCAGCGGCCATAGACAATTTCAAATCAGACCGATTTGAAACAGAAGTGGTTTATGCGGCAAAAGCCTTTTCTTGTAAGGCGATCTTTGAAAAGGTAAGTCAGGCAGGAGCAAGTTTAGATGTGGTCAGCGGCGGTGAATTGTACTGTGCGCAAAAGGCAGGCGTGGATATGGAAACTGTATACTTCCACGGGAACAATAAATCTGAGGAAGAACTTGCGATGGCACTGGAACTTCAATGCGGAACTATTGTTTTAGACAATGATATGGAGAGCCGCAAACTGATTCAGCTGGCAGCAGAAAAGAAGCAGCCCATCGGTGTTCTTCTCAGGGTTAATCCGGGAATCGAGGCGCATACGCATGAGTATATCAGAACATCCGGATCTGATTCTAAATTCGGCATTACCATTAAGAAAAAAGAAGAAATCCAGCAATTAATCAGACCGGTACTTGAGAGTGAATATGTGAAATTCAAAGGGTTTCACAGTCATATTGGCTCTCAGATCACAGATACACAAGGCTTTGAACAGGCAATTGATATTCTGATAGATTTTATAAAAGAAATGAAAGAGGGATACGGCATTGAAACAGAGGATCTGAGTATCGGAGGCGGATTCGGTATCCGATATACAGATGAAGATAAGCCGATTCCTTTAGGAGAAATGGTACAAAGACTGGCACATACATGTGAAAGGGCTCTGGACAGAACCGGTATTTCATTGAACAAACTTCTCATTGAGCCGGGAAGATCAATCGTTGGGGAGGCAGGCTGCTCACTTTACAAAGTGGGCTACAGTAAAGACACAGATACAAAGCATTTCCTCTTTGTAGACGGCGGTATGAGTGATAATATACGGCCTGCACTGTATCAGGCAGAATACAGCTGTGATATTGCTACACGCATGGGTGAGAAGAAGGACAAGACTTTCTGCGTGGCAGGTAAAAACTGTGAATCCGGAGATATTCTCATCAGGCAGGCACTGCTTCCATCGACAGCATGTGAAGGTGATCTGCTTGTAATGTATGCGACAGGAGCATACGGGTATTCCATGGCCAGCAATTATAACAGAGCAGGCAGACCGGAAGTCATTTTTGTGAAAAATGGGAAAGCCCGCAGAGTGCTCAGAAGAGAAACGTTTGACGATCAGCTGAGATTAGAAACTGAGGAATTATTACAACTATAACATTCTGTTAGGAAAGGATAATAAAGATGAATGTAGTACAGAAGTACAATGGCGGATGCATTGATACAATCGATAAGATTAAAGCCATTGCAAAGCACATAGCAGAAATACGAAAAGAAGGAGATGGTCTTGTAATTGTAGCCGGTGCTATGGGAAGAACCACAGACCGTTTGATAAAAATGGCGCAGGAAGCAGGAGATGATATTCCAAAATCTGAGATGGATGCGCTCCTTGCAACGGGAGAGCAGCAGACCGCAGCATTGCTGGCAATCTCCTTAAACAATCTAGGGGTTCCGGCGGCGTCCATGACAGGCGTACAGACCGAAGTGATAACAAACCAGTATTTTAATAATGCAGTCCGCAAAGAAGTCGACACTGAAAAGGTGGAGGAAATTCTGGGGCAGGGAAAAGTTGCTGTAGTAGCAGGATTTCAGGGCGCTGACTGGGAAGGAGATATGACTGTCCCGGGCAGAGGAGGATCTGATGTTACAGCAGTAGCCATTGCGGCACATTTGGGCTGGCCGTGTGAAGTATACAGTGAAGAGGACTGTCTGCACACCATAGACCCGGCGGTTTATCCTCAGGCAAGACGTCTGCCGCAGATTACATATGAGGAAATGATGGAACTTGCCAATCTGGGCGTTGACAAGCTGGAAACACGCAGTGTAGAACTGGCAAAGAAATATGAAGTTGAGTTATTTTTAGGCAAAGCATTGGAAAGGGATAAAAGTAAAGGAACATATATTATGAACAAGGAGAATTTATTAGTAGAAGATATGCCGATCACAGGGATCAGTATCCAGGAAGACGTTACTATTTTCACACTGAAGAATATGAAAAATGATGGGAAGACAGTGGCAGAGTGCTTCAAGCTTCTGGGAGAAATGAACATCAATGTAGATATGATCTCTCAGCAGAGCACTGGCAAGGATACTTGCTCCGTTTCTTTCAGCTGCACACATCAGCAGGGCAGAGCACTGAAAAAGAATATTGATGCGGATCAGGCATTTGCGGGTGTAACTGTAGAATGTGAAGAGGATCTTGCAATGATTTCTCTGGTAGGTGTAGGAATGGCAACGCATTCCGGCGTTGCCAGCAAGGTGTTCAGCGTACTGGCTGCAAATGATATTAAATACTACCACATCACGACTTCTGAAATTTCTATTTCTGTAACAGTAGATATGGAATGGAAAGTAAAAGCAGCGATTGCTTTGAGTCAAGCATTCGAACTGTAACGATAAGAGAGGCAATGTGATTGCACTGCAGGATATCATAGATGCGGCACAGGCGCATCCCGGATATTTGGCAGCAGAGAAGGAAAAATGCGGGAGGAAAATAAAATGATAACAGGTTCAATGGTGGCGCTTATTACACCTTTTCATGAAGACGAGAGCGTCAATTACGATAAGCTGAGAGAGCTGATTGAATGGCATATTCAGGAACAGACTGATGCAATTCTGGTTCTGGGTACAACAGCTGAAACGCCGGCACTGACGGTAACAGAAGAAGATGAGATTGCAAGAGTTGCGATCGAAACAGCAGCAGGAAGAGTTCCGATTATTGTAGGAAGCGGATCCAACAATACAATGATTGCCATGGAACAGAGTATCAAATATGAGAAGATGGGTGCAGACGGTCTTTTAGTCATTACACCATATTACAATAAGACCAATAAAGCCGGAATGGTCAATCACTTTTATACAGTGGCGGATGCAGTCAATATTCCGATTTATGTGTATAATGTTCCGGGTCGTACGGGTGTGTCTCTTACTTATGAGGCATTAGCTGAAATCAGCAAGCATAAGAATATTGTAGGGATCAAAGAAGCCAGCGGAGATATGTCTTTTATTACAAAAATCTCCAGACTGATCAATGATGACTTCAATGTATATTGTGGAAATGATGATATTTCCATTCCTCTTATGTCTATGGGAGGCGCAGGTATCATATCTGTTCTGGCTAACATACTGCCGAGACAGACACACGAGATGGCAATGGCTTACATAAACGGAGATGTAAAGAAGGCGGCAGAGATGCAGAAGTATTATCTGGATTTCATCAATGCGCTCTTTATTGAAACGAATCCGATTCCGATTAAGGAAGCTATGAACCTGGCAGGAATGAATGTAGGCGGCTACAGACTGCCGCTGTGTCCAATGGAAGAGGATACAAAAGCAAAGCTTATTGAGACAATGAAGGCAATTGATCTGCTCTAAAAGACAGAGGGTATTATTTGTTCGCAGAAGGAATAAAACGGGAGGAAATGTATATGAATGCAGCCATTTTAGGCGCAGGTGCCATGGGAAAAGTCCTGGCAGCCACCATAGAGGAACAGGAAGGCGCAGCACTTGCTGGAATTATTGAACCCAGGAACGGAGAACGCCTGCACGATATATCCGGGCAGGTGGATGTTGTAATCGATTTCAGTAATCCGGAAAATCTGGAAATGCTGTTGGACTTTTGTATTGCGAGGAAGTGTCCTGCAGTGATTGCAACTACAGGGTTTTCACTGGAACAGCAGCAGATGATTACAGATCTGGCGCAGCAGGTGCCGGTAGTTTTTTCCGCTAATTTTTCGCTGGGTATCACAGTGATGAAGCGTATTCTGGCGGAGATTACCCCGATTCTGGAAGATAGTTTTGATATGGAAGTAATCGAAAAGCATCATAACAAGAAGCTGGATTCTCCAAGCGGTACGGCTAAAATGCTGGTTTCCGCTCTTAACGGTGAAGGAAAATATGAAGAAGTTCACGGTCGTGAAGGAAACCGTAAAAGAGGCAAAGAAATCGGGATTCATGCAGTGCGGGGCGGAACTATTGCCGGTGAGCATGATGTGATTTTCGCTGGAGAAGACGAGATTTTGGAGATTAAGCATACAGCCGGCTCTAAGAAGATTTTTGCTGCAGGGGCAGTGAAAGCAGCTCGATTTACACAGACTGCGGCTCCGGGACTTTACAATATGGAAGATGTCCTGTTTGGCTAAAGAAAAGGGAATTTTGTTATGAGTAATGAAAAATTATCTTGCGTAGATTGTTCTGTGCGCAATTGTGAGTTTCAGAACAGCATGTATCCGGAGTTTTGTCTGACGACAGAGCTGACAGAAGAGCAGATTGAGGAAGTTCTTGCACTTTATCAGGAAAAGGTTAACCATGATACCATGTGTGCTGCTGCCGAGGTGGAATCGGAAGGTTATTTAAAAGACTGTCGGGTTGAAGAAGTGATAAACTTTGCGAAGAAGATTGGTGCAAAGAAGCTGGGTATCGCCACTTGTGTGGGGCTGCTGAGAGAATCCCGCACTCTGGCTAAGATTCTGCGGGCGCATGGTTTTGAAGTATATGGCGCTGCCTGTAAGGTAGGAGCAATTCCCAAAGCGGAAGTAGGAATTCATCAGGACTGTGAAGCACTTGGAAGCACGATGTGCAATCCGATTCTGCAGGCAAAGATTTTGAACCGGGAAAAGACAGATCTGAACCTGGTGATGGGTCTTTGTGTAGGGCATGACAGTTTGTTTTATAAATATTCAGAGGCACTTGTTACGACTGTTGTAACAAAAGACCGGGTGACAGGACATAATCCGGCTGCTGTGCTTTATAATGCAGAGAGCTATTACAGAAGGCTGCTGAAGTAGGATTTTATCCCGGGGTTTTGGCCCC
>CAUWJW010000020.1:0-17177 GCA_963558985.1 uncultured Clostridia bacterium
AGAAGGAGCTTTTACAGGAGCGAAAAAAGGGGGTAAACCGGGGCTGTTTGAGCTTGCTTCCGGAGGGACGATATTTTTGGATGAAATAGGGAATATGCCGCTGGAAATGCAGGCAAAGCTGCTGCGAGTGCTGCAGGAGGGAACTTTTACAAAAGTAGGCGGAACGAAACGGATCCCGACAGATGTCCGTGTAATTGCAGCAACGAATACCGATTTAAGAGATGCAGTAGGACAGGGAAGATTTCGGGAAGATTTATATTACAGGCTTAACGTTGTAAATATAGAAATTCCTCCATTAAGAAACAGACGCGAAGATATTCCGGCGCTGGTAGAGGCCTTTATCAGAAAGAGTGAAAAAAAGCTGTTTAAAGGTAACTCGATCTCAGTAGCGCCATCTGCAATGCGTATGCTTACCTTATATGACTGGCCGGGAAACATAAGGCAGCTTCAGAATGTTGTGGAAAGGCTGCTGATCTTTGCAGACCATAATAAGATTACAGAAAAAGATATTCCATATGAGATAACGAAGCAATGTGATACCTGTGCAGACAAAGCGGAAAGCAAGAAACTTGAGGATATTATTGTAGAACATATCAAAACCGTTCTTGCAGAAGAAAATGGGAATGTAAGTAAAGCGGCAGAGGTTCTGGGTGTTACACGAGCAACGATTTATAAAAGGTTAAAGGGACAAGCATGAGTAAAATGTCAGTAGATATAGCAATCAATGGAGGAATGGTTTGCAGTTTTAATCCGGACTGCCTTCAAAAAAGAAATATCGGAATCAGAAACGGTAAAATCGTTTTGATTTCAGAAGAAAAAATAAATGGAACAAAAGAAATTGATGCATCAGGAAAAATAGTTGCTCCGGGGTTTATAGATTTTCATTCTCATGTAGATGGGAAACAGTTTTCAGGAGAATGTATGGTCCGTCAAGGTGCGACCACGACAATCGGGGGAGAGAGAAATTTCGATGGGATAAGAGTCCGTCAGATTTTTGAACGGGGCTTTATTATGAATCAGGGCTATTATATTTCCCATAGCTTTTCTCTGAGAAAAGCAGTAGGAATCGACAACCCTTATAGAGCGGCAACTGAACGGGAACAGATGATGATGAGAGAACTTGCAGAAGAGTTTTTTATCAATGGCGCATTCGGGATCCATTTCGGGCTTGAATTTGTTCCGGGAACCAGTAAGGAAGAGATTGTATCCTTGTCTGAAGTAGCCGAAAAATATAGAAAACCCATTGTCGTACACTCCAGAGAAGATGGGCGTAAGGCGCTGGAATCCCTTGAAGAAATAATAGAAATCGCACAGGAAACAGGCGCAGCAATGCATATTTTGCATCTGGAATATATGCTGGGATATAATGGCGTTATGAAAACTGCCCTTGAACGGATGAAGAAAGCAATTCGGGAAGGCGCTGATATCAGTGCCGATACCGGTGTATACGCCGCTTTTCCTGCCTGCATCGGTTCTTCTATTTTTGATGATGGCTGGCGTGAAAAATACAGAAAGGGGACCGATTATGACAGCCTGGTAATTTCTTCGGGTGCATATGCCGGGGAACCCTGCACAAAAGAAAATTTTGACTATTTAAGAAAAATGCTGCCAAATACACTTGTGACGGCCTTTGTTCTTGATAAAGATACGATTGCTGAAGCATTGCGGGAGCCATTTGTATATGTATCTACAAATGGAGCAGACGGTCCGCATTATGAGGGCGCCGGGCACCCTGAAACTTCAGGGACATTTCCCCGGCTGATGAAACAATATGTACGGGAAAATAAGACCCTGGAATTAACAGAAGCAATAAAAAAATGCACCTATTTGCCTGCAGTGCGTTTTGGTATAGAAAAAAGGGGAAATATTAAAATAGGATATTATGGTGATATTGTAATTTTTGATTTTGACAGGATAGAAGATCGCGCATACTTTATGGGCGCGGGCAATCCAAACATGGCGCCGGAAGGAATCAGTTCTGTGCTGGTTAATGGGCAGGTTGTTGTAGATCATGGACAACTGGAATATGGAATGCAGCCCGGGCTGTACCTGAATACAGTACTGTCAGTGTGAAGCGTCTGAAGCCTTTCCCGTCACCTGCAAACTCAGTATAATCAATACCCCTCATAAATAATTATCCGTTTTTGAAAATCCATTGCATTTCCAAGTAAAACCACTTATAATTTGGAACCGGATAATGAAAACATCACATATACCCGGAACGCTTCCGGGAATAACAGCGGATTAAAAAATTGCATCATAAAAACTAAGGGGGAAAGACAATATGTGTTGTATGAAGAAAAGAAAAAGACTATGGAGTATCCTGATTTGCTGCATGCTGCTGCTGTCCGGCATACCGCAGACCGTTTCAGCCAAGCGCATTCAGGAACGTTCAACTGGAAAGTCAGTTACGGTTTCCACACCGGATCAGTTTGAAAAGGCGCTGAAAGATAGCAGCGTGACTGACATTACTGTGTCAAAGCGCATCACCCTTTGCGGAACTGTAGAGAGTTCAGACTACAGCATTTCACCGGTAAAGATACGGGGAAATGTAACCATTAAAGGAAGCGCAGACGGCTCCGGAATCCTGACTTTGCGCTCCCCTATCCAGCTGACCGGAGATAACGTGACATTTCAGAATATCGAAATGAACTTCATTTCAAGCGGCGCACTGGGCAGCGTGCCTCACCGTGAGATTTTCCTGGCAGGGCATACCCTGACCCTGGACAACGTAAGCTGCTATACAAAAGGCTCCGATGGATCCCTTGGCGGCTTCGGCGGCAATGAAGCAGAACTGCTCCCCACCGTTTATGCGGGAGGATACCGGAATACGACAGTGAAGGAAGATGGAGCAGGTCTTACTGTTAAAAATTCCAATGATAAAACCAATATTCAGGCCATCTATGCAGGACATAATCAAGGCAAGGATAACAAGAATCCATATACCGGCTCTATGGATGTTAACATAGATTCAAGAGTTGCCATAAGAGACGGGATCTTTGCAAGTGCAAATACAGGTAAAGTAAACATCACCGTAACCGGAGAAGATAAAAACTCCTGCAGAACCAAATATTTTGAAGGAAATGAACATACAACCGTTACCTTTGATGATATTTCCGTAAACAGAATCCCGGTAAAGGGCGGAAATATTGTGCTACAAAAAGGTGCCATCTTTGAGCCTGTGGCAAAAGGAGAGGCAGTTATTGACAGCATTGATGTCCAATCGGGAACGACACTGAATCTTGCCTCCATGCCGGGAACTGTGGTCAAAGGAGATTTTAAAGGCGGCGGTACCCTTGTACTGGATAAAGACGATTCCCTGACCATCAAAGGTGCAGTCAGCGGCATCACCACCTTTAAAACATGGAGTGGCTCCCTGGCGGGAAATGGCAGTCTGGTAGATGGAAAGGCTTATATTACTTGTGCTGGAGATTCAACCGGCAAAGGTAGTTTTAAACTTGACCAAGGGCATCAGAATTATTCTTTTGAACAAAAAAATGGCGTATGGACGGCAAAAAACAATACGCCCGCTGATAAGAGAGCGTTCGGAAGTTTTAAAGTGCTTTCCTCACCTGAGTTTGTTGACTATGAGGTTGTGGCGAAAGAATCCATAAACCAGAGTGAGCCATCTCAGATATTTGTTACAGAGACAAGGGATAAGAGTGGAGAAGTTTATATCCCCGAAGATGAATTCAATGCTTATGTTCTTTATGCTGAGGACGTGAAGAATGAAAGTAAGACAGACTGGGAAACAGATATTGTTATCATGGAAGTAGGTAACTTAGGAGTAGAAAGCTTTGAAGGAAAGTATTATATATCTTTTGCAACAACTGAGAATTTTTCAGAGATAAGTCCCAAAGTAAAAGCGGGAGATTATGTAGTGTATTTTAGTGCGGAAGATATGGAAAGTGGTCAAAATACTGTACAGGAAGTTAAGGAGAGTGCCGTAGGCAGTGCAGAATTCACCATCTACAAAAAAGAAGGCACAGCATCAAAGACGATTACAAAAGATCACATATCATCCCCTATATCCGACCGGAAATACACAGGAAAAGAAATCAAACCTTCCGTTACCATAACCGTTGATGGGACAAAACTGGAAGAAGGAACCGATTATATCCTGAAATATAAAAACAATATAGAGGTAACTACAGGTTCCACAAAGGCAAAGGTAACCGTAGAAGGAATCGGAGACTATAGTGGAGAAGTTGAGGTTCCATTTAATATCGGAAAAGGACAATTAGACACAACGAATGCCCTTTCCGCAGAAAAGAAGGAATACACCTACGGCGATACAGTAAAGCTTTCCTTTACCGCCGAACCTGCGCAGAACCCGGGAAAACAGTCCACGGCAAGGAATGCGCAGGAAGAAACGGTTAAGTTTTACTGCGGGAATACTTTGCTGGGAACCGCCAATGTCATAAACGGAAAAGCAACCTTCATTTATGACACTGCAAAGCGGCAGGTTCCCGTTGGGAAAGCAAATATCACAGCTGAGTTCAGCGGAAATGACCGGCTGGAACCTGTAAAATTTACAGTAGATAACCTGTTTACATTACAGAAAAAAGACCTGGAACCTGCTGATATCCAGAGTATTTCCTTAAAGGATTTTGTCTACGATGGAAGCAAGCGCACAACAGAGATTACCGGAATCACCTGGAACAATTCTTCCATTGCGGATCTCACCGTTGAAGGAACAGCAGCGCTGGATATGCCAATCGCAGGGAAATACAAAAATGCAAATATTACCAAGTTATCCTTAACCGGAGAGAGTAGCAAGTGGTATGCTGGATCAGTTTTTAACGAAACGATATCTAATGTAACAGTCAGCCCGCAGGTTGTCATCAGAAAGGCAGCCAGTGTGGGGAATGTGTTTAAAACGCTCACCTTTGATCAAAATGCGAAAGAGGGAGTACTAACTTTTGATGAAACGATCATTCCGGATGGCTTTGAGGTAGAGAGTGCTGTGGAAGGTGACACAAACGGACATGGACAGCTGATCAATGCTGTTAGCCCTGACAAGAAAAAAGTCACATTCAGCCTTAAGGATAGTCCAGGTGAAGGGATCATTCATGTAATCCTTACCTTCAAAAACCATGAAGACATCCATCTTAAAATCAAGGTGGTGAAAACCTCAAAACAGGTAGTAACTCCTAAGTTTGAGGCGCCTGACGTGGAATATACCGGTTCATCATATGATGCATGGAGCGTGGTTGGCTACGACAAACAGAACGTAAACGCATCTTATTATGACCTTGACAAAGGTGAAGAACTGGGAAACACTGCACCTGAAAATGCAGGCAACTACAGCGTCACCCTGCGCCTCAATAGTGGAACGGATTTTGCCGAAGAAACACTGAACTTTACCATAGGGAAAAGAAAGACTGTGCTGCAGGCACTGGATCGGCAGATCAAAATCGGAGGAACTGCTCCTGACTTGAGCTCGCCAAAAGAAGGCGTGGATTATCAATTCACATCAGGAGGACCTGTTGCAGGAGACAGTATCGGTCTTATAAAAATGGCATATGACCAAACACCGACTACAGCTCAGGCAGGAACTCATGCCATCCGGATCGGAATTGTCGGCAGCACCAATGAGAATTATTCCGTAGAAACAAAAGACGCGACGTTGACAGTGACAAAAGAAGAACCGCCGCAGCCGCCGACACCGCCGGTAACACCGGAAGAGCCGCCGACACAGCCGCAGGAATATCAGATAACCGTAAATGGAGGAACAGCAGACGCATCAAGCGCAGCGGCAGGGCAAGTGGTAACCATTACCGCACAGGAGCCGGAAGGACAGACCTTTGTCCGCTGGAACACAGCAAGCGAAGGGGTTGTACTGGAAAACGCACAAAGCCCGAAGACCACCTTTGTCATGCCGGAAAACGATGTGACAATTACAGCAGAATTTAACGAAAGCGAACAGCCCAAGCCGGAAGAGCCGGAAACCATTCCGGTAGAAAAAGTGACTCTGAATCACAGCCGGATTTCACTTAAAGCAGGAGAAACAGCAGCATTAACGGCTTCCGTAACGCCGTCTGATGCCACAGACAAAAAAGTAAGCTGGAGCACTTCCAACAGCCAAATCGCAAGCGTAGACCAGAGCGGCCGCATCACAGCAAAGAAAGCGGGGCAGGCTGTCATTACAGCAAAAGCAGGAGAAAAATCCGCATCCTGCACCATCACCGTCTCCCTTGCAGCACCGGCAGCACTAAAAACCAAAATCACAGGAACCGGCACCATCGCCCTTACCTGGAACAGCGTTAAAGGTGCAGATGGTTACGAAATCTACCGTACAGCGGGAAAGAGCAAGACCTATAAGAAAATAGCATCTGTAAAAGGCAAGACCGCCTATATAGACAAAAAGAAAACCGTAGGCACTGCATATACATACAAAGTAAGAGCATACAGCGGAAAGATTTACAGTGCATTTTCCAAAGCAGTAAAAACAATGGCAAGACCATTCAGACCGGCACTCTCCCTGAAAGCAGGGAAACGGCAGATTCAGCTTTCCTGGAAAGGGGTCAAAGGAGCAGACGGATATCAGATTTACCGTTCTGCTTCCAAAAACGGAAAGTACACAAAGATTGCAGAGGCATCGGCAGGAAAACGGACCTTTGTGAATAAAGGATTAAAGAGCGGCAAGAAGTACTATTACAAAATGCGCGCCTATGAGAGAGCAGGAGGGAAACGAGTATATTCCCACTACTCAGAAGCAAAAATGAGCAAAGTAAAGTAAACACCATAAAAAACAGGAGACCGGATGGGACTCCTGTTTTTGCATGGTGCAAAGAAAACCGTTTTTTGTCACTGCCTGGGAAGAACCAGCTGTTTTCGCTCGTTAAAAAAGCCTCGGAAGGACAGATAGCAGGCAATAAAAGAGGAAACCGATGTAGTGGAAAGCAGCATGAACGTAACCATAATCTGATACTTGATTGCCTCCATGGGAGAAGCGCCTGCAAGAATCAGCCCGGTCATCATACCGGGAAGAGAAACAATTCCCAGCGTTTTGGCAGAATCAATCGTCGGGAGCATGCCCGTTCTGATGGAATTGCGGATAATGGCAATCGAAGCAGGCAGAAGATCAGCACCAAGAGAAAGTCTGGTCTCCACCTCATCCTTTTTATTTCTGAAATCAGAAGCCATCTGCTTATAACACAGCCCCAGTGCCACCATAGCATTGCCGATAATCATACCGCTGACAGGAATAACCTGATAGGCCTCATACCGAATAATCCCGGACAGAATCAGCACCGACAGCGTCACCGCAGCACCGCAGGCAATTGCAGCAAAGGAAATAAGGAGCCCCCTTTTCACAGCTTTTCCCCGTTTGGCAGCATTATAAGAAGCGTTAAAAATCATAAACAGCAGCAAAAGCGTTGTAAACACAGGACTCTTATAACTGAAAATGAGCTCCAGAATATAGCCCACAATAACAAGCTGCACCACTGCACGGACAACGCCGGTCACCACATCCTTTTCCAGCTTAAGCTTCTGCCAGTAAGAAAAAAACAGGGTAATCAGCACAAGACCGGAAGCAATCGCCAGAGAGCCGACGCTGATATTATTCATCGTATTCATTTGCAGCCTCCTTGATGGATTTGATTTGACCGGCCTCAATCGTCACAGTCCGGTCTGCATATTTACCGATTTGTTCAGGACTGTGTGTCACCCACAGCACCGTCATTCCATCTTTGTGAAGAGAGGTGATCACATCCTCTGTAATCCTTGCATTTTCTCCATCAAGGGCAGATGTGACCTCATCCAGAAGCAGAACCTCCGGCAGAACCAGAAGACTCCGGATCAGCGCCAGCCGCTGCTTTTCCCCGCCGGAAAGATTTTCTGTGCTCCGATCCAGATAATCAGAAGACATATGGAACATAGCAAGCAGTTCCTCCATTCTTGCAGTATCCGGTTTCTGATCTCGGATCGTGTAGGGAAAAACAAGATTCTCCCTTACCGTACTGCCAAAGAGACAGGGCATCTGAAAACAGTAGGCAAGACGCTTTCTTAAATCTGCAGGCTGATAAATCAGAAAATCCTTGCCCCGGAAAAAAATTCTGCCGCCGGAAGGACTGATCAGACTGCTGCAAAGCTTGAGAAACGTACTTTTCCCGCTGCCTGACGGTCCTATAACAGAAAGAAATTCACCCTTTTCAATCTGAATAGACACATCCTGCAAGATGGTTTTACCGGCATCCTCAAAATAAACATGCTGTAATTCCAGTAAAGACAAAAGAAACACCTCCTACATAAGAACAAAGTCGGCTTCGCCGATTCTTTTCAGCAGCGGACTTTGTTGATATTCCGGAAATATCGAAGGGGCGATATTTCCTACATAATAAAATAACAGCCATAAAGAACGCAAGCAACCCTGCAGGCAAAAAAATAATTTTGAAAACAGGGATATTTTTGTAAAACAAACGTCTAATCTATGTAAAATAAAAATGCCGGCCGGCACAGAAAGGTGGTAACCAATTGACAAAAGAAGAACTTGGGCAGCTGCTGCTGTTTGCATCATTGGCGTTTCGACAGTGGCCTGCGCAGGAACAAAACTGTACCATTTTCAGGAGCATAAAAAAATTAATTTGACCATGCTGCTTTTTTCTGTTAGACTTGAAAATGAAAACGAGAAGGAGGTGGATTGATGATTTCTATTCGCTAATTACAAGACAATGAAAAACGAAAGTATGGGATCTCATCCCTTGTGATAGGTTATTTTGTTGTATTTTGCGAATAGATTTAAGAATCATCAGAAGCCGGATTTTATCAGAGGCATTTAGCTGTCTAAATGCCCGGTAATATCGTATATCCTTTGTGTCCATAAGGATATGCACAAAGAAAATAAGCAAAACAAACTACAGATAACCTGTCTTTGCGGGGGTATCGGTTTTTTTATTGTAATTAAGGAGGTGGTGCATCATGTCAATGATCAGCGTACAAAATCTTACTTTTTCCTATCCATCGAGCTGCGATACTATTTTTGATGACGTCAGCTTTCAGATTGATACAGACTGGAAGCTTGGCTTTGTAGGAAGAAACGGCAGAGGAAAGACAACTTTACTGAAGCTTTTTCTCGGAGAATATGAATACCGGGGAAGCATCACAGGGAATGTGGAATTTGATTACTTTCCCTACCCGGTTTCCGACAAGACACAGATGACAGAAGAAGTCCTGCAGGAAATCTGTCCGCAGGCAGAAACGTGGGAGATGATGAAAGAACTGTCCTGTCTTGATGTTGACTCAGAGGTGCTGTGGCGGCCTTTTGAAACACTTTCAAAGGGAGAGCAGACGAAAGTTCTGCTGGCGGCGCTTTTTCTCAATGAAGGACACTTCCTGCTGATTGATGAGCCGACAAACCATCTGGATGCAGCTGCCCGTGAACAGGTATCAAACTATCTGGAAAAGAAAAAAGGCTTTATTCTGGTGTCGCATGACCGTGTTTTCCTGGATCGCTGTGTAGATCATATTCTTGCACTCAACAGAGCGGATATCGAAGTGCAGAGCGGCAATTTTTCATCCTGGATAGAGAACTTTCAGCGGCAGCAGGGGTTTGAACTTGCACAAAAGGAGCGCCTGCAAAAAAATATCAAACGGCTGCAGCAGGCGGCGAAACGTTCGTCAGTGTGGTCCGACCGCACCGAAGCGTCAAAATACGGAAACGGTCCTGTGGACAGAGGATTTGTGGGTCATAAAGCAGCGAAAATGATGAAAAGAGCTAAAACCATCGAAACAAGAAGGCAGAAGGCAATCTCACAAAAAGCGGAGCTGCTGAAAAATGCAGAGACTGCAGATGCATTAAAGCTGCAGCCCCTGGAGTACCGTGCTGACCTTCTGGCACAGTTTACAGAAGTGGCTGTCTGTTATGAGGGAGAGCCGGTCTGCAAGCCCGTGACCTTTGATATACGACGGGGAGAGCGGGTGGCGCTTGACGGAAAAAACGGCAGCGGAAAGAGCAGCCTTCTCAAGCTGCTGGCAGGCTGCCCGCTTTCTTATAGCGGAACACTGACCTGTGGATCCGGCCTTGTAATTTCCTACGTTCCACAGGATACATCCTGGTTGAAGGGCACGCTGTCAGATTTTGCAAAAGAACTTCAGATTGACGAAAGCAGGTTTAAAGCTATACTGGACAAAATGGGTGTTAAGCAGGCACAGTTTGAAAAAGCGATGAAAGACTTTTCTGCAGGCCAGAAGAAAAAAGTTCTGCTTGCAGGAAGTCTCTGTCAGCAGGCCCATCTTTATCTATGGGATGAGCCTCTTAACTATATTGATGTCTATTCCCGTATGCAAATTGAACAGCTGATCCGTGAGTTTTCTCCCACCATGCTTTTCGTGGAGCATGATATTGCATTCAGAGAAAATGTGGCAACAAAGTGTATTTGCTTGTAAGAAAGTGGGGGTGCCAATTTTATCTTCCGGTTGCTTTTTCTCCCTGCCTGGTATATACTGCTAAGCAGGATGTTTTGGGATGTACGGAGGCAAGGATGAGATATATAGGAAGTAAAGCAGCGCTGCTGGAGCAGATTGAAGCAGTCATTGAAGAAAATACCACAGGAAAAGAGCAGGTCTTCTGCGACCTTTTTTCCGGTACAGCAGTGGTGGCAAAGTACTTTAAACAGAAATACCGGGTAATTTCCAACGATTTTTTGTACTTTTCCTATGTGCTGCAAAAGGCGGCCATCGAAAATAACGAAAAACCTGCTTTTCAGAAGCTGAACAAAATAGGCATACAGGATCCATTTAAATTTCTGGAAGAATCCACCTGCAGCCATATAGGAGAGAACTATTTTATTACACAAAATTATTCGCCGGGGGATGGATGCAGCCGTATGTATCTCTCCAACAAAAATGCAGTGCGCATCGACTTTATCCGTACAACTATTGAGGCATGGAAGAAAGAAGGTCTGCTCAGCGAAGGGGAGTATTACTATCTCCTTGCAGGCCTCATTGAAGGCGTCCCGTATGTTTCCAACATTACCGGCACATACGGCGCCTTTTTAAAGGAGTGGGACAAACGTGCCTATAAGGATTTTGAAATGATCCGTCTGGATGTGGAGGACAACGGATACAAAAACATCTGCTATAATGAGGATGCCAATCAGCTGATCACAAAAATCAGAGGTGATATTTTATATTTGGATCCGCCTTATAATGCAAGGCAGTATGCACCCAATTACCATCTGCTGGAAACCATTGCAAAGTATGATGAACCTGCCATACGGGGCGTCACAGGCATGCGGGATTATGAAAACCAGAAATCCGCCTTTTGCATCAAAAAAGAGGTGCTGGGCGCATTTGAAGATATTATCAGAAAAGCCGGATTCGAGAACATTATTTTAAGCTACAGCAGCGAAGGCCTGATGAGCTTTGATGAGATTGAACAAATCCTGAAAAAATACGGCATACCGGAAACTTATAAACGGTACGACATTCCCTACAGGAAGTACAAAAGCAAAAAAACAAAAGAAGAAAAAACCCTGTACGAATATCTGTTTTTTGTAAAAAAGAAGCTGAAAAAAAGAGAAGGTGCAGCCGCAGCAAAGGCAGAGCCAAGGAAGAAAAAAGGGGAAAACCAAGGCACCGGGGGTGCGCTTCACAAGGAAAACGGGAAAAAATATATTAAAAGCCCCCTTAATTACATTGGGGGCAAATACAAGCTGCTTCCTCAGATTCTGCCGCTGTTTCCGGCAGATATCCATACCTTTGTGGATCTTTTTTCCGGAGGGGCAAATATCGCCATCAATGTGGATGCAGATCGGATCATATGCAATGATATCAATACAAAAATTATCGAAGTTTTTCAGACTTTCAAAGAGATGCCTTTGGAAGAAATTCTGGAGCGCATTGATGCCAACATACAAAAATATCAGCTGTCCAAAACCAATCAGGAGGGCTTCCTTACGTTCCGGAAGAAATACAACGAAGCACCGGATCCGCTGGATCTGTATACATTGACCTGCTACTCCTTTAATTACCAGTTCCGTTTTAATAACCGGCACCAGTACAATAACCCATTTGGCCGCAACAGGAGCCAGTTTTCTCAGACTATGCGGGGCAACCTGATTGCCTTTGTCAACAAATTAAAGGAAAAAAATATAGAATTTTTCAGCAAAGATTTTATGCAGACAGACTTATCCTCTCTGGGACCGCAGGATTTTGTCTACTGTGATCCCCCTTATCTGATTACAACAGGCAGCTACAATGACGGCAACCGGGGATTTAAGGACTGGGGTGAAGAGGAAGAAAAAGCGCTGTACCGGCTGCTGGACAGCCTGGATCAGAGGAATATCCGGTTTGCTCTTTCCAATGTGGCAGAGCATAAGGGGCAGACCAATGAGATTCTGGCAGAATGGAGCAGGAAATACAAAGTGATTCACCTGAACCACAGTTATCATAATGCAAGTTATAATACAAAGAGGGGAGGGAGCGATGAAGTGTTGATTGTAAACGATTGACACTTGTACGCAGCGCCATGATACATGTAATACCCACGCAGACAAGCAAATTCAGGACTTTCGGATGGGTGCAGGATCCCAGTGATTTTCGGAAGCTGTGCCATGTGGTAGCTGTTTTTTATAAAGACAGTGCAAAGCATAGAGAAGTCAGGGAAGAACGGATTCCTGCACTGGTACTGGAAAAGGACGGGCGGGACAGGCTGTGCAGAGCCTTAGATGCAGATCCTCTGCGGCTTGCTTATGCAGATCTGGTAGGCACAAGCTTTTCTCCCAGAAGTGCAGCACGGTGCAACGGCATTGTGCAGGCGGTCATACCGGGTCAGGTGAGAGGCTTTATCGGAGACTGGCCTGCAGATAATTTCGTGCGGTGGGCGCATGCCCTCGGGTTTATACAGTACCATTATGAAGACGACACCTTTTCCATCAGCGAAAGCGGCAAGAAGCTGGCAGAGGCTGCGGGGCAGGGAAAAGAACTGAACAAAGAGGAAAAGGCGATTCTGACAGAAGCCGTCCTGGCTTATCCGCCGGCAGTGCGGATTTTGAATCTGCTTTCTGAAACAGAAGACACACATCTGACAAAGTTTGAACTAGGCAAGAAGCTGGGGTTTGCAGGAGAGGGCGGATTTACCAGCATGCCGCAGTCTATCCTGATCCGGACACTGGCTGTGACACCGGATGCCGGGGAAAAAAATAAGATGAAAACAGACTGGGACGGATCTTCTGATAAATATGCCAGAATGATTGCAAAATGGCTGGAAAAACTGGGACTGGTTCAGCAGAAACCAAAGGAGCTTACCGTCCGGGCAGGCGTTTACCGAATCAATCGGACAGGCTTACCTGATAACAGCTGCAGGAATTACAGCCTTAAATCGGGCAAACGGACACAGCAGACACAGCAGAATCGCCAAAAATATCTGCTTTGAGATGATGGCGACCAAAGGCAGCGACAGAGAATACTTAAGAACCCGGAGAACCTATATCCTCAAAGTCATATCAGAAAAAGGCGGCAGGATCAGTGTTTGCGAGATAAAAGACTTTCTGCAGGAGTGCGGCTTGGAAGTCAGCGAGGAAACCATTAAGGACGATGTGAACGGACTTGTGAACACAGGACTGAATATCAGCACAGAGGAGGATACCTTTGTCTGGAGAGACAAGCTTCATGATTTTATTCTCCCATTGCCGAAGCAGCTGGCAAAATCAGACTTGTCAGAGCGAAAAGAGCAGATTCGGGAAAGTCTGACGCACCTTTCTCATGAATACCTGTCTTTGATGGATCTGGCATATGACCCGAAACAGAATCGCCTGTTTGAAATGAAGGTCATGGAGCTTCTGATTGAAGAAGGCGGCTGCCGGGGTATGCATCTGGGAGGAAGCAGACGGCCGGACGGGATCTGCTATACGGACAGTCTGCAGAAAAACTGCGGCATGATCATTGACACGAAGGCATACGCCAAAGGCTATTCCCTTCCTATTTCTCAGGCGGACGAAATGGAGCGTTATATTCGGGAAAACAGAGTGAGAGACCTGCAGGTTAATGCAAACGGCTGGTGGCAGTCCTTTCCTTCTGAGATAGACCGGTTTTATTTCATGTTTGTTTCCGGGCATTTTAAAGGAAACTATCAGAATCAGATCCGGCGGCTGCAGCGGAGTACCGGAGTTTCGGGCGCAGCTTTGGATATTGGAAGACTGCTGCTTGCAGTAAACGATTACAAAGCAGGAAAATTATCTCTTAAAGAAATGCTGGAAGGCTTTTTCAGACAGGATAATTGACAAAAACGGACACCTTTGCTATTCTTTTTCATATCGATATTTTTCGAATTGAAAAAGAAGGAGAACCCTGTATGAAAACAAAATATATGGTGACAAGCGGATTTCTGGGCGCCGGAAAAACAACAGCGATGATTGCGCTGTCTATGAGTATTAATAGAAGAAAGAAGGGTACAGCTGCCATTCTTGCAAATGATTTAGGTGCAAGCAACATTGTAGATGCGGAGTTTTGCATGGCGGCAGGTATCCTGACCCTGCCTATTTCCGGAACATGCATCTGTTATCAGCATGAGAACCTGGTAGACAAAATGCACCAGCTGGAAGCATCAGGTGCAGACGTGATTTTTTCTGACATCCCGGGATGCGGAATCGGTGCACTGGATCATGTGTACCTTGAGCTGGACACTAAAGAAAAAGATGAATTCGACTTGATGCCCTTTACCTGCATTGTGGACCCGGAACGGATTCGGATGATTATGCCGGAAGAAGCAGATATCAACCTTCCGGAGGAAATGAAATTTTTGCTGGATGCACAGATGGCAGAGGCAGATCTGATTGTTCTCAACAAAATTGATACCATCAGTAAGGTGGAAGCAGAAGAAAGGCTCCGCTTTATCAGGAGTCTTTATCCGAACACGCCGGTTATGGCCATGTCAGCTCTGAAGGGAACAGGTGTAGATGAAGTGGCAGACTACATCCTGACAAACAAGGCAGCAGCCATTCACAGAGAAATCGGATATGGCTCCGATGCCTTTATAGCAGCAGAAGATAAGCTGAGCTGGTTTAATACCAGGATCTTTATGGAGCAGAGAGAGGACCGGAATATCGACTTTAATGAAGTGATCGCCTTTATTTTTGAGGGAATCCGCCGGGGACTCAAAGAAAATAACAGCAATGTGCCCCATTTGAAAATGTTTGCCGCAGACAGTGAGGAAGAACTGACAGACTTTTTTAAAGCAAGCCTCATCGGTGTGGATTATGAGGTGGAATATGCACGGAAACTGGAAAGAAAGTACAGCGCTCTTTCCCTGATTATTAATGCCCGTTCTGCTTCCGGACCTCAGCTTATGGCTGACATCGTGCAGGAAGCAGTAGAGGAAGCGGCACAAAAATACAATCTGAAGATCAGAATATTCTTTATGGAAACTTTCGGCATGATGGAAGAGGGAAAAGGCAATATCGGCAGAGCGTCCCGATATGAATAAGAGGAGGTGCAGAATGGATTCCGAATATGTAAAGGTTTTTAAAGCATTTTCTGACAAAAAGCGGGTGCGGATTTTGGAACTTTTGTGTGAAAGTGAAGAGGAATGTGCCTGTGTACTGCTTGATGATCTGCAGATTTCACAGGCAACCTTGTCTCATCATATGAAGATTCTTTGTGAATCCGGGATTGTAAAGAGCCGAAAAGAAGGAAAATGGAACTACTATTCCATTAATGAAGCGGGATGCGATTATGCCTGTGTACTGCTACAGAAAGTAAAGGAAAAGCGTATGGATAAGGCGGCGAGAATTCTGGCAAAGCTGTATACATGCATAAAACCTGTGACAGAGAGGCGTAAAGATAAAGAAAAACAGGAAGATCAAGAACGCAGGAAAGTCTGCTGCTGCTGATTTTTCTTGAGGAATAAGAGGAAGAGGGGTATAATATTTATGTTATGCCCCTCTTTTAGGGTGCAGCATAAATGAAAAAAAAGGAGAAAGTTGGATGTTTAAATCGTTAGTAGAAGCAAAGCGCTTTATGGAAGAAAAGCATATTCAGATGGTAGATTTTATGATGATCGACCTGAACGGAAGATGGCGTCATCTGACCATTCCGGCAGAACGTTTTACGGAGGATACTTTTAAAAGCGGGATTGGGTTTGACGGCAGCAATTATGGATTTGCACCGGTGGAAAAAAGTGACATGGTATTTATCCCGGACCTGTCTTCTGCTTATGTGGATCCTTTTATGGAAATCCCGACGCTGGCTATGATCGGAGACGTATATGTCATTGATGTTCCTGATAACCGGCCATTTGATCAGGATCCGAGAAATGTGGCAAAACATGCAGAAGCTTACCTGAAAAACTCTGGTATTGCAGATGAAATGAGAATCGGACCGGAATATGAATTTCATGTGTTTGACCATGTAAGCTATTCCACAGCGCCCAATGAGTCCGGATTTTATATTGATACAGAGCAGGCGGAATGGAACAAGGAAGACAGAGATTTCAACCTTGGATATAAAATGCCGCATAAGGGCGGATATCATATGGCACCGCCTCAGGATATCCTTTATGACTTCAGAAGTAAAGTTTGTATGCTTATGGAAGAGCAGGGCATCAGAGTCAAGTATCACCACCATGAAGTGGGCGGTCCGGGACAGCTTGAAATCGAGGTGGAATTCGGATCTGTTACAGAAATGGCTGATAAGACTATGATGACCAAATATCTGATTAAGAATGAGGCCATTACACAGGGAAAGACAGCTACCTTTATGCCAAAACCTATCTTTGATGAAGCCGGAAACGGCATGCATGTTCATATGCAGCTGTTCAAAGATGGAAAGCCGCTTTTCTATGATGAAAACGGATACTCTCAGCTTTCTCAGACAGCGCTGTATTTTATGGGAGGAATCCTGCGTCATATCCGTGCGCTCTGCGCATTCACAAACCCGAGCACAAACTCCTTTAAAAGACTTGTACCGGGCTATGAAGCACCGGTTACCATTGGATTTGCAACAGCAAACAGAAGTTCTGTGATTCGGGTTCCTGCTTATGCCAAGGATCCGGATAAAAAACGTTTTGAAATCCGAAATCCGGATGGAACCTGCAATCCGTATTATGCATTTTCTGCAATTCTTATGGCAGGCTGTGATGGAATCAGAAATAAAATCGATCCGGTATCAGAAGGATACGGTCCGTATGACTTTAATTTATATAACTTGTCAGCAGAGGAAAAGAAAATGATTCA